>JBCBYE010000781.1:0-1978 GCA_039816075.1 Pseudomonadota bacterium
GATCAGAGCCCGCGCCACGCCGCGGCGCCGGGCCCAGGGAAAGACGGCGATGTCCTGCAGATAGCGCCCGCGCTGCGCATAGGCGGTTTCGTAGGCGAAGAGGTGCAGCGCCATGCCGGCGACGCGGCCGTCCAGCTCCGCCACCAGGGCGCGCAACTCGGTGTCGGACGTCAGCACGTCCCGCAGCACGATCTCGGGCGTCATGGCGCTGGACCCGCCGGTCACCCGCTCCCCCACCAGATTTGCGAGGGCGGCGACGGCGTCGGCGTCGCGGTCTTCGGCAGGGCGGATCGAAAGGGCCATGGCGGCAGATGCCGCGCGTCGATGCGCTGCGTCAAGCGCGGCGCTTGGTGCGCGCGGCCGCTTGCCGCTAGGCTGGCGCAGCTTGGACGGCGGGAGGGCGGCGAGGGCATGGCGCGCGGATCGACGATCCTTCTGGCCGCGAACGTCGCCGGCTGGTCCCGGCTTGTGCTGCGGGACGAGGCGGCGGCCGTCGCCGCGCATCATGGCCACCGCGCGGCGCTGATCGATCCGTTGGCGGAGATGCATGGCGGTCAGGTGGCCGACGCCGACGGGGCTGCCGGGGCCGTCGGCGGCAGCCTGCTGATCGAGTTCCCCGACGTCGTCGCCGCCCTTCGCTGCGCCCTCGCCTGGCAGCACGGCATGCACGCCCGCAACGCCGAGGCGCCGACCGATCGACGGTTGGACTACCGGATAGGCTTGCATGTGGCCGCCGCGGCGAATGCGGACGAGGCCCCGCCGGTCGACGGCGTGAACCTGGCCGCGAAGATCGCGAAGCTGGGCCCGCCGGGCGGGGTCTGGACCTCCCGCGCGGTGGTCGAGGCGGCGGCGGGCCAAGGCGCCTTCGCCTTCTCGCCGCAGAAGGCGGGGCGAGCGACGACCGTGGATGCGCCCCCGGAGGTGTTCGAGCTGCGCGACGGGCGGGAGGCGGCGACGACGCCTCAGCCGAGGCGACGCCCGGCCTTTATCGGCCTGGGCGGCGCCCTGGCGGCCGTCGCGGGCGTCGCGGCGTGGCTGCTGGTCCCGCCCGACGCGCCGCCGCTGCCGCCGCTGCAGGAGGAGACGGCGTCCGAGGCGGCCATGGCGCTGCCGCTGCCCGATCGACCGTCTCTCGTCGTGCTGCCGTTCCGCGACTTCAGCCAGGGCGAGGCCGCGCGCGGGCTCGCCGACGGGCTGACCGAAGATCTGATCGACGACCTCTCCAAGATCTCCGGCCTGTTCGTCATCGCCCGCAACACCAGCTTCGCCTTTCGCGATGGTTCGTCGGGCGCAGCGGCGGTGTCGGAAGCGTTGGGCGTGCGTCATGTGCTGCAAGGCAGCCTGCGCCGCGCCTCCGGCCGACTGCAGGTCAACGTGCGGCTGGTGGATGCCGTCGGCGGCGGGGCGGCATGGGCGGACCGTTTCGAGGGCGACGCGACGGACGTCTTCGCCCTGCAGGACCGCATTGCCCTTCGCGTCGTCGAGGCGCTGGCCCCCGCGTCGACCGAGGGGAAGCGCACCCGTCCGGCCGCGGACGGCGGCGGCGCGACGAACCTGCCGGCGCGCGCGGCGTTTCAGGAGGGGTGGGAGGCGTTCTCGCGCTTCAACCTCGAGGACAACGCCGCCGCCGTGCCGCATTTCCGTCGGGCGGTGGCGCTGGATCCGGCATTCGGCCGCGCCTGGGGCGCCCTGGCGCTCGCCTACATGCGCGCCGCGGCGTTCGGGTGGAGCGGTCCGCTGGGCGAGTCAGAGGCGACGCTGTATCGCGAGCTGGCGCCGCAGGCCCTCGCGCAGGCGCGCGCGCAGGGCGCGTCCCTGGCGCCGGTCGTGGAGGCCCTGCGCCAGCTGAACTATCGCCATGGGCGCGAGCCCGAAAAGCGCAACCGCGGCTTGCAGGATGCACGGCGCGAAGCGGAGCAGGCCCTCTTCCTCGCCCCCAGCGATCCCGAGGGGCATCTGATGATGGCCTGGACCCTGA
>JBCBYE010000452.1:0-4109 GCA_039816075.1 Pseudomonadota bacterium
ACGAGGGGGCTCGATGCCCCCGAGGGGCGCGCACGGGGCCGGGGTCCGACGTCGCCGACGTCGTCAACGATCGATCTCTTCGAAAAGGTCCGGCGGGATGTCGATCTCCGGCCCCGACTGCACCAGCCGGCGCAGCACGCCCGGGGCCAGGACGGAGAAGGGGTTCACCGACACCTCCGGCGCCTCGCGCGGGCCCGAGACGGCGAAGGTCAGGCCGACCAGCCCCTCGCCGCGTCCGCCCAGCAGCGCGCCGATCAGAGGCACGTCGTTGAGCAGGCTGTTGAGCCGGTAGGCGGGCGTCAGCACGCCGGTGAAGTCCAGCACGCCGCTCTCCCGCTCGAAGGCGCCGCCGATCTTCACGCCCAGGCTGGGGCCTTCGGCGAGCGCGTTGCGCACCTCCAGCCGGTCGCCCAGCAGGGTGAAGGGCACGCGGATGGTGTCGAAGGCGTAGCCGCCGGAGACCTCCTGCGCCTCCACGCCGTCCTCGCGAGCCTCTTCGACGATGCGGCCGAGCGCGGCGACGCCGCCGAGCACGATGGTCTCGATCCGCGCGACGCCGGTGATGTCGCCCTCGCCTTCGGGCGGGATGCGGGCGCGCAGGGTCAGGGCGCCGCCGCGCGCGGCCTCGGACAGGCCCACATCGGACAGCAGCGCGCCTGCATCGCCGCTGCGCAGGGTCAGGACCGCGTCGCCGTCCCGGCCCTGGCGATAGCGCAGCTGCGCCGGCACGCCGCCGTTGACCCGACCGCGCACCGACGCGCGGGTGACGCCGCCGCGCCGGCTGACCTGACCGCGGGCGCGGCGCAGTTCCAGCCCGTCGGCGGCGACGACGCGGTTCACGGCGATCTCGGCGGATACGGGGCGGTCCTCCAGCGCGTCGCCGGTCCCGCCCTCGCCGTCCGCCTCGGCGGCGGCGTCGAGCGCCCGACGCACCCGCGACAGCCGCCCCAGATCGATGCGCGCGCCGGAGATGCGCGCCGCATAGCCGCCGCCCTCCTCGCGATCCACCTGCAACCCCACGTCGAGCGCGCGACGCAGGCGCAGGCGGTCGAGGCGGGCGCGCACCACGTCGCCCTCGCCGTCGAGCGCCACGGCGCCCTGGGCGATCAGGCCGGGCGCCTCCAGGTCCAGTCCGCTGACCTGCACGCCGCCGCCGGCGAAACGCGCGGTGGCCTGCAGGCGCCCTTCGGCCCCGCGCCGCTTGGCCCATCCGATCTGCGCGGCGCGCAGGGCGGCGTCGGTCAGATCGGCGTCGAGGCGCATCACCGGCGCCTGCACGCCGTCGATGCGAAGGCGCGCATCCACGGCGCCGTCGCGGATGGTCACCGCGCCGAAGCCGAGCCGGTCGAGCGCCGCATCGTCCACCCGCGCGCGGACCGAAAGGGTGCGCCCGGCCTCGCCGCCGTACCGCTCCGACCAGGCGATGCGCGCGGGCAGGCCGGCCAGGCGCGCGGGACCCGAGAGGGAGAGGGCGCGCGTGTCCGCCTCCAGCGACAGGGCCTCGGCCGAGACGGCGATGCCCGTGCCCGGCGCCGTCAGCGCCACGTCGCGCAGCGTCGCGGCGGCGGAGACCTGGACGTCCTCGATGGGCAGGTCGCGCAGCATGGGCAGCGAGAGCGAGGCCTCCACCTCCGCCCGCCCGGCGATCTCGCCCAGATCGGCGCCGAGCCGGGAGACGAGGCGCAGCGGCGGCTGGTCCATCAGCGCGAGCGCGTCGACGATCGCGGCCCGGGCCGTCAGGCGCGCCTCGGCCACGGGCACGTCGGCGGTCAGGTCCGGGATGGAAAAGCGCGAGCCGGCCAGATCCGCCGCCCCGGCGCCGGGCGCGGCGGCGGTTCCGGCGTCGAAGCGCAGGTCGAGCCGGTCGAGCGTCGCGCGCCCGGCGCCATGCGCGCCGCGCACCGGGGGCATGCCCACGACGACGCGGCTGGCCAGATCCTCGAAGGCGAAGTCCAGCGTCAGCTCCGGCGCGCCGCCCGGTTCCGACCAGATCCAGGCGTCGACCGCGCCGACGCGCCCGCCGATGAGGTTCTCCGCCAGCCAGCGACGGGCGCCGGGCGCGGCCTCCAGCGGCCAATGGGCGACCAGCGCCTCGGCCGCGAAGCCGTCGGAGCGGAGGCGGGCGGTCACGGCCACCCCGTCCTCGCGCGTTTCGGCCGAGCCCTGAGCGGTCAGCGACACCGCGTCGCCGCGCAGGGACAGGCGCGCGACCTCCAGCCGCCGCTCCGCCAGCAGCAGATCCGCCTCCAGCGACGCGCCGAGGAACGAGAGGGGCGCGGCGAAGCCGGCCTCGGCCGCGATGTCGAGCCGCTCCGCCTGCAGCGCCACGGCATAGCCGCGGGGCGGGCCGCCGTCGGGCGTCGGCCAGGGCGTCAGCTCGCCCGAAAGGACGGCGGCGCCCAGGGGACCCTCCACCTCCGCCCGGCGCAGGCGCAGACGCCCGTCCGCCGCCGACCAGGCCAGCGACAGGGAGGCGGCGTCGAAGCGTCCGGCGGGGTCGGGCAAGGCGGCCAGGCGGCCGGCGGCCAGCTCCAGCTCCGCCTCGAACGCCTCGGGCCGCCCCTCGGCATCGGCGGAGAGGGCGATGCGCGCCTCGCCGCGCGCCTCGATCCCCTCGAGCGGCGCGAGTTCGGGCAAGGCGCGGGCGAGATCGTCGAGATCCGCCTCGGTCAGCCGCAGCTCCGCCGAGACGGTTCCGTCGACCGCGTCGCGGCGGCCGGCGATGGCGAGGGTGGCGGGGATGCGGTCCGGCTCCGTCGGATCGCCGCCTTCGGGCCCGATGCGCGCGGTGAGCGCGGCGGTCTGCCCGTCGGGGTCGAAGAGGACCGTCAGCTCCGCCTGATCGGCGATCCAGATCCGGCCGGTCGTCCGATCGATCAGGCGCAGCGAGGCGTCGTGGGCGGACAGGCGGCGCAGACGACGGAGCGGACCCTCGTCGGCCTCCGCGGCGCGGATCAGGCCGGCGAGGCCGCCCATGCCGGCGGTCGACGCCCCGGGCGGCGGCGGCGTCTCGCCCGACGGCGATCCGGCGTCGGCGGGCGAGGCCGGCACGGCGGGGTCGAGGCGCACCCGCCCGTCCGCATCGCGCAGGATCGTGCCGGAGACCCCGCGCACCTCCAGCGCCGTGGGCAGCGCCTCGCCCCGGACCAGGTCCGACAGGCGAAAGCCGGCCGCCAGCTCCGGCGCGGCGAACAGGCGCTCCCCATCGGCGCCGGTGATGCGCACGTCGAGCAGGCGCAGGCCCGAGGCTTCGCCCTCCTCGCCCAAGGCGAAGACCGCATCGCCGATCTCCACGCCCAGGCCGTCGCCCGCCGCCGCCATGCGCTCGGCGATCCAGCCGGCCGCGGGGCCCAGCGAGATCGGGCCCTGCCGCAGGCGGTGATGGGCCAGGCCCAGGGTCAGCGCGACCAGGACCAGGGCGGCGAAGATGAAGCCGGCCGTGCGCCGCACGCCCCAGGCCACCCAGCCGCCGCGACGGCGCCGGACGCGACGCCCGCGGCGATCGTGCGGACGGCCGGGCCGACGGCGCGACAGGCCCCGGCGCGCGGCCTCGACCGCGTCCTCGCCCTGCTCGCCCGTGTCGCTCATCCGCTCACCTGATGTCGCCTGCGGCCTCGTCGCCGCGCCGTCCCCGCCGAGATCATCGCCGCGATCCTCGCCGCGATCCGGATCGGGGCCGCGGCCCCCCGCCCCGGCGGCTTGACGCACGCGGCTCGGCCTTATCTCCCACCCTCGACGGGCCGCGCCGCGGCGCGCCCGAAACCATAAGCCTGCCCGACCCTGAGGAGAACCCGCGCCATGGCCGACGCCGCCCTTGTTCCCGGAGACGCCGCCCCCGATTTCGCCCTGCCGACCGATGGCGGCGGCGAGGCCAAGCTCGCCGAATTCGCCGGCAAGCAGGTCGTGCTCTATTTCTACCCCAAGGACGGCACCTCCGGCTGCACCAAGGAGGCCATCGCCTTCACCGAACATCTCGACGCTTTCGAGGCGGCGGGCGCCGTGGTTCTGGGCGTGTCCAAGGACCCCGTGAAGAAGCACGACAAGTTCAAGGAAAAGCACGGGCTGGGCGTGACCCTGCTGTCGGACGAAGCCGGCGACGTCTGCGAACG
>JBCBYE010000815.1:0-1798 GCA_039816075.1 Pseudomonadota bacterium
AACATCCTCAACAACGGGTACTTCGTGGGTCTCGGCTGCGGCTACACCGAAGAGGATCGGGTGTGCATCCCAGTGCCGTTCTACCACTGCTTCGGGATGGTGATGGGCGTGCTGGGGGCGATCTCCAAGGGCGCCGCGATGCTGCTGCCCGGCGACGGCTTCGATGCGGAGGCGACGCTGGACTGCCTGAGCGAGGAGCGCTGCACCGCCGTCTACGGCGTGCCGACGATGTTCGTGGCGATGCTGGAGCGCCTGGGCGAGGCGCCGCGGGACCTGTCGGGTCTGCGCACCGGGATCATGGCGGGCTCCCCCTGCCCGGTCGAGGTCATGCGCCGCGTCGAGGCCGAGATGAACATGGGCGAGGTCACGATCTGCTACGGCATGACCGAAACCTCGCCGGTGTCGTTCCAGAGCTTCGTGGACGATCCGCTGGAGCTGCGTTGCGAGACGGTGGGGCGCGTGCATCCCCATCTGGAGGTGAAGATCGTCGACGAGGCCGGCGCGACCGTCCCCGTGGGCGTGCAGGGGGAGCTGTGCACCCGCGGCTATTCGGTGATGAAGGGCTACTGGGACGACGACGCCCACACGGCCGAAAGCCTCCACGAGGGCTGGATGCACACGGGCGATCTGGCGACGCTGGACGCGCAGGGGTTCTGCCGCATCACCGGGCGGGTCAAGGACATGATTATCCGGGGCGGAGAAAACATCTATCCCCGCGAGGTCGAGGAGTTCCTGTTCAAGCACCCCAAGATCAGCCAGGCGCAGGTCTTCGGCATTCCCGATCCGACCTATGGCGAGGTGGTCTGCGCGTGGGTCACGGCGGCCCCGGGGGAGAGCCTGGGCGAAGACGAGGTGCGCGCCAGCTGCGAGGGGCGGATCGCGCGCTACAAGGTTCCCGCGCATGTGCGGATCGTGGAGGAGATCCCCATGACCGTCACCGGCAAGCCGCAGAAATTCATCATGCGCGAGAAGATGATGGAGATGCTGGGATGGTCGAGCGCCTAGCGGCGCGCCGTCGAAGCGGCCTGACGAGAGCGTTTGTTCGCCGATCAATTGCGATCCTTCGACAACGACGCGACGCGCCGTATCCGTGGGGCGTCAGCATTCGATGATGAGCGACTGGAACGCGCCCGCGTCGCGGATCTGAACGCAGTGTTCGATGAAGGTCCTCACCACTTCAGGCTGGCGCGTTCCATTGATCGTCGCCACTCCGAACACGGGCACCTTGCTTGGGTTCTGGATCGGCACGGCCCGAAACCGCGGGTCGTCGTCCTGATAGCCGGGGGGCCTCATGTTCAGCAGCGTATGCCCGAACCCCGCGGCGACCAACGCTCTGCCGATTTCAGAGGAATGGGTGGAATGCGCGATGTTGGGCTTCAGGCTTTGGTCTTCATACAACGACATGAAGTAGTAGCGCGCGACCGGCAGATCGAGAAGGACCAAGGGGTGCTCGGATAGTTCCTCCAACGTCACGAAGTCCTGCGCCGCGCGCGGATCATTGACCGAGAACAGGGCATAGGGCGGCGCGCGCAGCAGGGGTATGAAGTCGTGCCGTGCATCGGTCGCCAACTCGTATGTGAACGCGAGATCCGCTTCGCCCTTGCCGATGTAGTCGACGATCTCGTTGAGCGTTCCTTCCAGTATCTTGATGGAGATCTGCGGGAAGGCGTTCGTGATGCTCTCCAGCAGCACCGGCAGGAACGACGGCGCCGTCGCTCCGTAGATGGCGATGCGGACCGAGCCTGTCGCCAGCTTGCCGAAATTCTTGACGTCGACTTCAAACTGTCGTGCGTGTTGA
>JBCBYE010000258.1:0-6253 GCA_039816075.1 Pseudomonadota bacterium
ACGACCGCTCCGGCGGCCTGCTGGTCTACGGCATTCCCGGCTTCAAGCTGGAGAAGGAAATCGTCGTCCAGCGCAACGATCAGCTGTTGGAACGTCACGTCTTTCCCGATCTCGCAGTTCAACCGGAACGTGACGCCGCCGTCCTCCAGCTGATCGTTGCGCTGGACGACGATTTCCTTCTCCAGCTTGAAGCCGGGAATGCCGTAGACCAGCAGGCCGCCGGAGCGGTCGTAGCGATCATAGACCGTCACCTGAAAGCCCATGCGCCGCAGACGATCCGCCGCCGCAAGGCCCCCCGGCCCGGCCCCGATCACGCCCACGCTCTGCGCCAGCTCCTGCATCGGCCGGATCGGCTTGACCCAGCCTTTGTCGAAGGCGGTGTCGGTGATGTACTTCTCCACCGCGCCGATGGTCACCGTGCCGTGGCCGGACTGCTCGATCACGCAGTTGCCTTCGCACAGGCGATCCTGCGGGCAGATGCGGCCGCAGATCTCGGGGAAGGTGTTGGTGGCCTGAGAGACCTCGTAGGCCTCCTCCAGCCGCCCCTCCGCCGTCAGCTTCAGCCAGTCGGGGATGTTGTTGTGCAGCGGGCAATGGGTCTGGCAGTAGGGCACCCCGCATTGCGAGCAGCGCGAGGACTGCTCGGCCGCCTTTTCCTCGGCATAGGCGCGATAGATCTCGCCGAAATCCTCCGTGCGCTCCTCCGCCACGCGCTTTTCAGGCGTGAGCATCGGCATCTCGACGAATTTCAACATCTTCTGCGCCATGGCGCGCGGCCCTCCCGTAAACTTCTCCGAAACATCGACGGGTCATGCTGAGCAAAGTGACTCGCAGTCCGATCCGCCGTCTCGGGACGCGCGTGTTAACTGACGCAAGGACCGAATAAAAGACAGCGATGCTGACCTATTAGACGCCTCCGCAGCCGCCCTCGCCCGTCGATCCGAGGCGACCGACGAAAATTAGGTCAGCTTCGCTTACCATACAGGGGCGCCACCCCTGAAACGCCGGCCCCGAAGCCCCGGCGCCACGGCGCTGGCCCCGGTGCTGGCCCTGGGGCGCTCGCTCCGCTACATCCGGCTCACGGGCCGAGGGGGACGCCATGCCGCTGATGAACCTGATCCTGATCGCCTTGATCCAAGGCATAACGGAGTTTCTGCCGATCTCATCCTCGGGCCACCTCGCGCTCTTCCCCGCGCTCTCGGGAGAGGAGGACCAGGGCATCCTCATCGACGTGGCCGTGCATGTGGGCACCCTCGTCGCCGTGGTCGCCTATTTCTGGCGAGAGGTGCGCGATGCCGTCTTCGGCGGTCTGCACATCCTTTCGGGCCGCGTCTCCACGCCTCAGGCCAAGCTGGGGCTGCTGCTGATCCTCGCCACGATCCCGGTGGTCGTCTGCGGCCTGGCGATGGGCCTTGCGGGCCTGAGCGACCTTCTGCGCAACGTGGAGGTCATCGCCTGGGCCACGCTGATCTTCGGCGTCGTGCTGTGGGCCGCGGACCGCTATGGCGGGCTGGAAAAGCAAGGCGATGCATGGGGTTGGCGCGACGCCGCCCTGATGGGCCTGGCGCAGGCGGTCGCGCTGATCCCCGGCACGTCCCGCTCCGGCATAACGATCACCGCCGGGCGCGCGCTGGGCTACGCCCGCGTCGACGCCGCGCGGATCGCGATGCTGATGAGCGTGCCGACGATCCTCGCCGCCGGCGCCCTCGCCTCGCTGGATCTGATCCAAAGCGGCGACGCCGCGCTGGGCCTCGACGCCGCCATCGCCGCGGGGCTGAGCTGCATCGCCGCCCTCGCCGCCCTCACGGTCATGATGAAGATGCTCGAGACGTGGAGCCTGACGCCCTTCGTCCTCTACCGCCTGGCGCTGGGCGCGGCGCTGCTGGTCTGGATCTACGGCTTCGGCGGGCCGGCGTCCGCCTGAGGCCGCCCAAGGGAACGGGCGCTTCGGCGCTCAGCCCCGCAGCTTCTTGGCGCTTTCGGTGATGCGCGCATACTGCCCGCCGGGCCGGTGCGCCCACAGGTAGCTCTCCAGCACCGCCTCCATTTCCGTTGGAGAGATGCCGAGATCGGCGAAGGTCTTGACGCCTTCGGCGACCACGTTGTCGCGGCCCAGCAGCTTGATCTGATCCTCGGTGATCAGATTGTTGACGAACAGGCCCGCCGTCAGCGTCTGCACGAGGCTCAGCGCCTTGGCCTGCACCGTCGCCAGGCCCACAGGCAGATCCACGATCAGCCGGCGGCGTCGCACGGTCTGCAGCATCAGCTCCATCAGCTCGCGGAACGTCGCGACGCGCGGCCCGCCCAGCTCGTAAAGCCCGCCCGGCGCCTCGCCCGCCGCGCAGCGCGCCGCGGCTTCGGCCACATCCTCCACATGCACGGGCTGGAACCGCGTATCCGCCCCGACCAGGGGCAGCGCGGGCGAAAACCGGGCCATGGCGGCGAAGCGGTTGAAGAACTGGTCCTCGGTCCCGAAGACGATGGAGGGGCGCAGGATCGCGGCGTCCGCGAACGCCTCCCGCACCGCCGCCTCGCCTTCGGCCTTGGACCGGGCGTAGGCGCTTGGGCTGTCGGCGTCGGCCCCGATGGCGGAGATATGGACGAAGCGGCCGACGCCCGCCTCCTTGGCGGCCTCCGCCACGCGCGCCGCCCCTTCGGCCTGAACGGAGGCGAATTTCTGCGGGCCGACCTCCGCCAGGATGCCGACGCAGTTGATGGCCACGTCCGCCCCCGCGCAGGCGGCGAGGGTGGAGGGGCCGTCGCGCAGGTTGGCCTGCACCGGCTCCACCTGCCCCACCTCGCCGTAGGGGCGCACGAAATGCGCCTCGTTCGGGCGGCGCACCGCCACGCGCACCCGCCAGCCCCGGCGCGCCATTCGCTGCGAGACGTAGCGGCCGACGAAGCCGGAGCCGCCGAAGATCGTGACGAGCGGGGCGGTCGAGGTCATGGGGGCGCTCCTGCGATGCGTGCGTGGATGGGTCTACAGCGTCGCCGAATCGCCCGGCAAGGCGACATGATCGCGGCGCGCGACGTTGCGGCGGGAGCTAGGGCGGCCATGGCCCATGTCATCGTTCTGGGAGACGGCGGCGCCGCGGCGCTGGCGGCGGCGGGCCACGGCGCCCCGCGGGCGCATCGCGACGAGCTGTCCTTCGGCCCCCTGCCGGACCTGACGTCCGAGGCCTTCGCCCCGGCGCGGGCGCGCTACTGGTCGGAGGTGCTGGGCGACGCCGCCGCGCATCATCCCGTGCACGACGGCCTGCTGGAGGGCGACGTCGCGCTGCGGGCGGAGGTCTTCGGCGCCGCAGAGACGGTGCAGGTCTGGGCCAGCGAGAGCCTGCAGGACTGCATGTTCCTCGCCGCCTGCGCGTCCCTGGCGCGTCCTGGCGCGCGGCTGACCCTGCGCCGACCCGGGCCCGGCCCCCGCCCGCCCGTCGCCGGCATCGGCGGCGTGGCGCCCGAGCAGCTGCGCGCCCCGGCGCCGCCGCACCCCCTGAGCGAGGCGGAGGTGCGGGGTCTGCGTCGCTTCTGGGCCGCGCTGACCGCCCCCTCGGTCGACCTCCTGCGCGCCTTCGCCGCCGCGCCGCCGCCCTCGCCCTCGGGACTTGGCGCCGCCGCGGCGGCTCGGCTGGCGCGCCTGCCGCATCCGGTTACGGGCCTGACGTCGGTCGAGGCGGGGCTGCTGACGCAGATCGCGGAGCTGGGGTCCTCGCCGCCCTCCGTCGCTCGGGTGATCGGCGGCGCCATGGCCGCCGGCGCGGCGCGGCCCGACCGCTGCGGGGACCTGTCGTTTCACCATGCCTTGCGCGAGCTGGCCGATCCCGCGCTGCCGCGGCCGCTGGCGGCGCTGGAGGGCGACGGCTCGATGCGCGGCTCCACCGTCCGCCTCACCGACTTCGGGGCGGAGGCGCTGGCCGGCCGCGCCGACAGGGTCGCGACGAACGGCTGGCGGATCGAGCTGGGCGGGCTGAGCCTCCGCGCCCCGCCGGGCGCAGACGTCCCCCGCGCCCCGCCGGGCGCAGACGTCCCGCGCGCCCCGCCGGGCGCGGATGGTCCTCGCACCCCGCCGGGCGCGGATGTCTTCCGCGAGCCGATACTCCGTTGACACCCAAGCCGCACGCCCCTACACCGCGCGCCGTGCTGCCTGCCCAGGTGGCGGAATTGGTAGACGCGCCAGCTTCAGGTGCTGGTTTCCGTATGGAAGTGGAAGTTCGAGTCTTCTCCTGGGCACCACGCACTCCCTCCGAGTGCAGGCAAGACGGTGCCGACCGGACCCAGGCCCGGCGGTCGCTGCCTGTCTGCGCTTTCGGTCCCCTGCCGGCGCGGTTAGCCTGAACCGGAAGCCGTGACGCGGACGCGCCCCTCGCCGGGCGTCCGCCGGTGCAGGAGGCCGCCCGATGACCCCGGAACAGACGCTGCGCGCCCATGACGCCCAGTTCGAAAAGAAGGTGCATGCCCTTTCGGACCGCGCCTTCCTCGCCGTGGGCTACGCCGCCTCCAATGTCGGGATGATCGTAGGGGAGGACGGCCTGATCGTCATCGACACGACCGAAAGCACGAAGGCCGCCGAGAACGTCCTTTCCGCCTTCCGCGCGATCACCGACAAGCCCGTCCGCACGATCCTCTACACCCATTCCCACCGCGACCACATCTCGGGCGCGACCGTGTTCGCCGAGGGGCGCGAGGTGGAGGTTCTGGCCCATCCCGGTTTCGACAGCGATCTGGTCGGCGCCGCGGACCGGCCCGGCCCGGGCCAGGCGCTGATGGCGCGCACGGCGCGGCAGTTCGGCATCGGCCTGGCGCAGGGGACGGAGCGGATCAATCTCGGCCTCGGCCCCGGCGACCGACCCATGGAGGGGCTCGGCGCCGGCCACCTGCCGCCGACGGGCTTCATCCAGACGGACGGCGAGGCGCTGGAGCGCTGCGGCGTGACCCTGCGCACCGCCTTCGCGCCCGGGGAATGCGGCGACACCGTCGCGGTGTTCCTGGAGGAGGAGAAGCTGCTGTTCCCGGCGGACAACTTTTATCACGGCTTTCCCAACCTCTACGCCATCCGCGGCACGCCCTACCGGGATTTCGATCTGTGGGCCGACAGCCTCGCCAAGCTCTCCGCCTTCGGGGCGGAGGTTCTGGCGCCGGGCCATACGCAGCCGGTGTTCGGGGCGGAGGCGGTGGCGGAGCGGCTGGGCGACTACGAGGCCGCCATCCGGTGGATCGTCGCCGAGACGGCCGCCGGCATGAACGCGGGCCTGACGCCGGACGAGCTGGTCCTGCGCGTCCGCCTGCCCCGGACGCTGGCCGCGAAGCCCTGGCTCCAGGAATTCTACGGCACGGTGGAATGGGCCGTGCGCGCCTATTTCGCCGGCACGCTGGGTTGGTTCGACGGCGATCCCGCGACGTTGTTCCCCCTGCCGCCGCGGGCGGAGGCGGAGCGCATGGCCAGGCTGGCCGGGGGCCCCGAGGCCCTGCGCGCCGCGGCCGAGGCGGCGATGGCGGAGGGCGACGCGCAATGGGCGCTGGAGCTGGCGGGCCGCGTTCTGAGGCTCGATCCCGCCGACGCGCGGGGACGCGCGGTGCGGGTCGATGCCTTGCGGGCGCTGGCCGCGGCGCAGTCCAACGCCTGCGCCCGCAATTGCTTTCTGCTGACCGCCAAGCAGGAGACGGCCGGGGCCGGCCTCACTTGATCGCGCCGACCTCGCGATAGTAGCGCTCCGCCCCTGGATGCAGCTGCATCAGGCCGCGCTGGGCCGCGGCGAACTCGATGTCCAACGCTTTGGCCCAGGGCGCATCGGAGGTGACCGAGTCCAGATTGTCCCAGAACGACTTGGTGACCCGATACACCGTTTCCTCGTCCAGATCCGCGCGGACGGAGATGCCGACGGAGGTGTCGAAGGAGGCCACGGGTCCGTCGTTCAGCTGCCCCTCGTAGAGGCCCGCCGGCACCTCGGCCCGGTAGCGCCACTTGCCGAGCCATGCGTCCACCGCCTCGCCCTGATCGCTGTCGGGGCCGATGAAGCGCAGCGTCTCCGTCTCGGTGAATTGCAGGAACTGCTGGCAGGGGTCGAGGCAGCCGTTGACGTACATGTCGATCGTTCCGTCCAGGAACGCCTGATAGCCGGTCTGCCAGTTGGAGGTGATGGCCTCGTAATCCTCGCCCACGACCAGGCCGGTGGTCGCTTCGATCCAGCCCTTGGCCGCGTTGAAGGCGCCGCCGCCCTGGGGCCCCAGGAAAACCGTCGCCCCTTCGATGTCGTCC
>JBCBYE010000391.1:0-4684 GCA_039816075.1 Pseudomonadota bacterium
GACCTCGGCGGCGAGCAGCGCGCGGCGCGCTTCGTAGTTGGCGGCGCAGGCCTCCGCCCAGGGCGCGATGCGGCGCAGGGCGCGGCCGGCGCGGCGGCGCAGGCCGGCGCGGGCCAGGGCGCCGGGCTCCCGGTCGTGCCGACGGGCCGCGGCGAGGCCGTCGTAGAACGGCTGCTCGGCGAGGCGGATGTCCGCCATGACCTTGACGTCGGGCAGGGCTCGGGCGGCGATCTGCGCCTCGGGCGGCTCCTCCTCCAGATCGTCGAAGATCACGCGCAGCTGCATCTTGGCGACGGCGTAGCCGAAGCGGGCGAGGGAGTCGGGCAGCGCCTCGACGATCTGCGACTCCGTCGCGTCGGGACCGGACAGGTCGGTGGCGGGCATCGCCTCGCCGGCAAGGCACGCGGCGGCGCGCGCGATGATGAGCGAGGAGACCGCCTGCGTGCTGTCCAACGGCCCCAGCCCCTTGCGGGCGGAGATGAAGTCCAGGTGCCGCCGCGCCCGTCGCGCCGTGCGCTCCAGCGGTTCGCCCAGAAAGAACCCGTCGACCCCCGCGGTGACGAGGGCGTAGTCGGCATAGACCACGTCGCCCACCTGCAGCGCGCCGTCATAGGCCTCCGCCAGTCGATCCAGGTTGTCGCGGGCATGGGCGTGCCAATGGCCGATGGCCGTGGCATGGACGAAGCGCAGCATGGGCGACCGGCGGGCGTCGCCCAACCGCGCGTCCAGCTCCAGCGCCAGGGCGCCGAAGCGCGCGGCCTCGGCGTAGCGGCCCATCGCGGCGTTGGCGACCGCGTAGATCATCACGCCGAACGGGCTTTCAGGCGAAAGCCCGCCGCGCAGCGCGGCGTTGAAGGTCTTGAGCGCCACGACGATGGCGAAGTCCGGATCCGACAGGAAGGCCGGCGCCGCCAGCGACGCGTAGAGCGATTGACGCGCCAGGGCGGCCGGTTCGTCCATTTCCGGCAGCGCGGCGATCTCGTCCGCGTGCAGGCCGCGCAGGCGCAGGCGGGCGGCGAGGACCTCGCGGATCACGCCGGGCTTGCCGGGGCGGCGGGCCAGCGGCGCGCCCAGCAGGCGCGAGGCGGCGACGCCCTCGTCCAGCGCCTCCGCATGGCGGCTCTGGCTGGTCAGAAGGGTGATGCGCAGGGCGTGGACGCGCAGGCGTTCCTCGTCCGTGTCGGCCTCGGCCAGCACATCGGC
Source organism: Pseudomonadota bacterium (assembly GCA_039816075.1). GTDB lineage: Bacteria > Pseudomonadota > Alphaproteobacteria > Rhodobacterales > Rhodobacteraceae > Albimonas. Next base: position 1,204 of record JBCBYE010000391.1, read on the forward strand.
GCACATGGCCTCGGCGGCGGCGGTTTCCCCCTGCAGGTGCCGCGCCTCCGCCAGGCCCAGGCGCAGGGCGATGCCGCGGGCGCGCGCCGCGGCGTCGGACCCGCCCGGCAGGGGCAGGGCAAGGCCGCATTCGAAGTAATGGCGCGCGGCGTCGAAGGCCGCGGCGCGCCGGGCTCGCAGGCCGGCGGCGAGGTTCAGATCCGCCAGGCGCGACCGCTCCGCCGGGTCGGTCAGCCGATCGGCGGCCCGGTTCAGATGGTCGGCGGCGGCCTGCCCCGCTTCGGGCGAAAGGGGGCCGGCGGCCAGGCGACGTCGACCGAGCGCCAGGTGCAGAACCTCGCGATCCGGCGCGGCCAGCCCGGCATAGGCGGCCTCGCGCACCCGGTCGTGCAGAAAGCGCAGCTCTCCCAGGGTCTCGGCCTCGCCCGCCTCGGCCCGTTCGCGCATGACCGACAGGGCGAAGTCGCTGGCCGGACGCAGCAGGCCGGCCTGTTCCAGCGCCAGAACGTCGGCCAGGCAGGCGGCCGGGCCGCGGTCGTCGAGCGCGATCAGCTCGGCCGCGTCGAAGCGGTCCCCGAGGCAGGCGGCGCGGCGAAGGACGCCGGCCGGGCCGTCCGCCAGCGCGCCGATGCGCGACACCAGCGCGTCCACCACGTTCTGCGAAACGTCCATCTCGGCGAGCGCGTCGAGGTCGCAGCGCCAGGCGCGCGCCTGCGCGTCGAAGCCCAGCAGCCCGTCGCGGTGCAGCCCGGCCAGCAGATCCGCCGCGGCGAAGGGGTTGCCCTGGGTCTTGTCCCAGACCAGTTCCGCCAGCGCGTCGCGCTGGGGCGCGCCGCCGTCCAGCGCCGCGTCGATCCACAACGCCAGCGCCTCGACGTCGAGGGGGCCGACGGCCACCTCCTCCACCGTCGCGCCGGCGTCGCGGGCGCCGTCCAGCACCGGATCGAGCATCGCCTCCGCCCCGTCGTCGCGCGCGGCGAGGACGAGCAGCAGCCCCTCGGGCCGGGCGTCGCGGGCGATGTGCCGCAGCAGCGAGGCGGAGTCGGCGTCGGCCCATTGCAGATCGTCGAGGATCAGCACCAGCGGCGTTTCAGGGCCGGCGAAGGCGCGGATCAGCCCCTCCCACGCCATTTCGGCCCTGGCGCGGGCCTGGGCGGGGGCGAGGTCTTCCGGCGCGGCGGCGGCCTCGCCCAGCACAAGGGTCAGTTGCGGCAGCGCATCTTCCAGCGCGGCGGCGCCGGGGCCCAGCGCCTCGGCCAACCGTTCGCGCCACGCGGAGAGCGCCGCGTCGTCCAGCGACAGGATTTCGTCCAGCGCCTGGCCGAGGGCGGCGGACAATGCGGCATAGGGGCGGCGGCGCGACATCTCCTCGTGCCGGCCGGTCAGGCAACGCCCGGCGCGGCGCGCGGCCGGCTCGGCCAGCGCGGCGGCAAGCGAGGTCTTGCCGGCCCCCGCCGCCCCGGTCAGCGAGGCGACGGCGAAGCCGCCGTCGGCCGCCTGTTCGAACGCCAGCTTCAGCGCGCGCAGCTCCCGCTCCCGCCCCACGAGGCGGCCGGACAGCTTGGGGCGTTCGGAGGCGTCGTGCCGGCCCAGCGCCACGCCGCCCTCGCCCCCTGCGGCGAGGTCGGCGCGCACGGCTTCGATGTCGGCCTTCAGGCCGAACGCGCTTTGATACCGTTCTTCCGCGTCCTTCTGCATCAGCCGCGCGACGATGTCCGACAGGACCGGCGGCAGGTCCGGCCGCAGCGTCGCGACCCGCGGGGCCTGCCGGGCGATCTGGGCGTGCACCAGTTCCAACGGGTCTTGATCGTCGAATGGCGGGGCGCCGGTCAGCAATTCGTGAAACGTGGCGCCGAGGCTGTAGAGATCGGCGCGGGGATCGAGATCGCGATCGATGCGCCCGGTCTGTTCGGGCGCCATGTAGGCCAGCGTGCCCTCCATCAGGCGCGGCGCCGCGGGGCCCTGCCGTTCCCGCCCCAGGCGGGAGGCGACGCCCAGATCGACCAGCTGCACCGTCTCGCGCGCGCCGTTCCACAGGATGTTGTGCGGCTTGACGTCCTTGTGGATAAGGCCGGCGCGGTGCAGGCGGCCCAGCGTTTCGGCCAGCTGCAGAGCCACATGCAGAAAACGGTCCGGCGGCAGCGGCGCGGCGCGGATTTCGTCGTAGAGCGCGGCGCCCTCGAAGGCCTCCAGCACCAGCACGGGGCGGCCGTCGATCGTCTCGAAGGCCAGCGGCTTGACCAGACCGGGGATCTGCAGGGCATGGCCGATCTCGAACTCGTGACGCAGACGCGCGGTCTGCGAGACGCCGGCGCGGGACGAGGCGGGCATCTTCAGCGTCACGTCCCGCCCGTCGGCGCGGCGCTGCGCGGCGTAGATGACGGTGCTTTCGCCCCGATGCAGCAGACGGCGCAGGCCGAAGCCGGGCAGCGTCGGCAAAGCCGGCGAGGGGGCCGCGTCGAGGGCGCCCATGCCGGTCAGGCCTCGGCCGGGACGGCGGCGGCGTCGGCGGCCGCGGCTTCGGGCACCACGAGGCGGCCCATGAGGTAGCCGCACAGCGTATCGTTGTCCCAGGCCCCCAGCCACAGGGCCAGCCGCCAGGGCGGCGCGGCGTCGAGGGCGGGCAGCGCGGAGGAGACCGTCGCCTCGCGCCCATTCAGATGGAAGCGCCACCAGGCGCGGGCGGAAAGCAGCATATGCAGGCGCTGCGCGCGCCAATCTGTCAGCTCCAGCGCCTCGAGGCGTTGCTGGAACGCGGCGGCGGCGACGCGGTCGCCGCCGGTCTCGGCCTCCGCCTTGGCTTGGGCGAGGTCTCGACGCCGCCGCTCCAGCATCTCGCCCGGCGGCCCTGTTCCCGAGGCGGCGGCGACCTTTTCGGCCGAGGCGACGTCCAGCCGGCGCGGCTGCCGCGTGGCGAGCGTCGCGGCGGGCACGTGGTAGGCGCTCAACTGCGGCCGCGCGGGGTCCCAAAATGCGGCGCGGCGCAGCAGCGGGGCGCCGTCTGCGTTCTCGATGCACAGGTCGAACGGATCGATGAAGGCGGTGTTGCGCGGCACCAGCGCGCCGTTCTGCTCGATGAACATGGTGCGGCCCGGCAGGTTCACGCGGGCGCCGCGCAGCGCGGCCTCGGCCAGCGCCTGCGCCGCGCCGCGCCCGCGCACCGCGCTGACGCGCACGCCCACGGACTGGCCGAAACGCCGTGGCGTCGTGCCTTCGGGCTGCAGTCGCAGGACGCGGTCGAAATCCGGCTCTCCCACCGTGGCGAAGGTGCAGCCGGAGATGCCGCGCGGCTCGTCCGTGGGGTCGGGGTCCGAGGCGAGGCGGCACTGAAACCAGCCGCGGAAGATCACGCCGATCATCGGCTGGCCCCGGGCAGGGCGGTGACGCGACCGCCGTCGAGCTGGGCGCGCAGGTTCACCGCGATGCGCGCGAGGTTGTCGGCGGCGGCGGCCAGGCGCGCGGTCGCCTCGGCCGGATCGTC
>JBCBYE010000352.1:0-5119 GCA_039816075.1 Pseudomonadota bacterium
CGGTCTCCGGCATCGCCTCGGCCGCCACATGCGCCGTCGTCTGCCCGTCGAGCGTGGCCGGCAGGGCCAGGATCACCTCGCGCACCTCGCCGTCGCGCACCCGCTGCGCCAGACGCGGCAGCCCGATCTCTTCCGGCCCCAGCCCGTCGAGCGCCGAGAGCAGGCCGCCCAGCACGTGATAGCGTCCGCGATAGACGCCCGCGCGCTCCATCGCCCACAGGTCCGCGACGTCCTGCACGACGCACAGCGTGCCGCCGTCGCGTTTGGGATCGAGGCAGATCGAGCAGCGCTCCGCCGTGGCGATGTTGCCGCATTCGATGCAGGGGCGCACGTCGCGCGCCACCTCGACCATGGTCTCGGCCAGGGGACGCAGCAGCAGGTCGCGCTTTTTGACCAGGTGCAGCGCGGCCCGGCGGGCGGAACGGGGGCCGAGGCCCGGCAGCCGCGCCATCAGCTCGATCAGCCGTTCGACCGAGCGGGCGTCGTCGCCGTCGTTCTCGCTGTCGATCATCGCCGTCCCGCCGCCGCCTGTTCCCGCCCTGTTCTCGCCCGTCGCGCGGCGTTTGACCAGAGGCGCCCGCGCGCGCTCGAGGCCGGGGCGGCGGCCCGTCTCAGCCGCCCTGGAACTGCAGCCGGTGCAGCTCCGCATAAAGACCGCCCTGGTCGAGCAGCGCCGCATGGCGACCCGCCTCCACGATGCGGCCGCCGTCGAGCGCCACGATCATGTCGGCGTCGCGGATCGTCGACAGGCGATGCGCGATCACGAAGGTGGTGCGTCCCGCCGCCAATCGGTCCAGCGCGGCGCGCACCAGCGCCTCCGATTCCGCATCGAGCGCCGAGGTCGGCTCGTCCATCAGCAGGATCGGCGCGTTCTTGAGCATCGCCCGCGCGATGGTCAGCCGCTGCCGCTCTCCGCCGGAAAAGCGCAGCCCGCGCTCCCCCGTCGGGGCGTCGTAGCCGCCTTCGAGCGCGCGGATGAACCCGTCCGCCTGCGCGTCGCGGGCCGCCGCCTCCACCTCTTCGCGGCCCGCGCCGGGCCTTCCGAAACCGATGTTGCGCGCCACCGTGTCGTCGAAGATCACCGGGTCCTGACCCACCACGGCCACCTGGGCGCGCAGGCTTTCCAGCGTCACGTCGCGCACGTCGTGCCCGTCGATCAGCACCCGCCCCTCCGTCGCATCGTAAAGCCTCGGGATCAGGTTCATCAGCGTCGTCTTGCCCGCGCCGGAGCGGCCGACCAGCGCCACGCGCGCCCCGGCGGGCACGGTCAGGTCGATGCCGCTCAGCGCCCGGGTCCCGTCCGCATAGGCGAAGCCGACGCCTTCGAAGCGCAGCTCTCCCTTCGCCCGGGGCAGAGGCTCCGCCCCCGGCCGGTCGCGGATGGCCGGTTCCCAGTCCAGCACGTCGAAGACGCGGGCGCCGGCGCTGACGCCCTGCTGCACCTCGGCGTAGAGGGAGCCGAAGGCGCGGAAGGACCCGCCGGCGATCAGGAAGCTCGACACGAAGGCCATGAAATCGCCGACGCTGTTCTCGCCCGAGGCGATGCGCGAGCCGATCACCCAGAAGATCGCCGCCAGCCCGATGCCGGCCATGGCCTCCAGCACCGGATCGATGCGCGCGCGCTGGTCGGCGGCCTTCAGGCGCAGGCGGCGCAGCCCGTCGAAGGTCTCGCCGGCGCGCTCCGCCAGGTAGTCCTCCAGCCCGTAGGTCTTCGACAGGCGGATGCCCGACAGCCCCTCGGCCACGCGGGCGGTCATGTTCGCCGCCTCCTCCTGGCTGCGGCGCGCGATGCGGCGCAGGCGGCGGCCGATGGCCCCGACGGGGATCGCGGCGAAGGGCAGGGCGGCGAGCGCCCAGAGCGTCAGCTCCCAATCGATCCACAGCAGCGCCGCCAGCAGGCCGATCACCGTCAGCCCGTCGCGCACCAGCGCGGTGATCAGCTTTTCCGCCGCGCGATGGACGTAGAGAATGTCGGTGGTGAAGCGGCTCGCGGTGGCCGCCGGCGCCTCGAGATCCAGCTGCGCGAGATCGGCGCGGACCAGGGCGCGATACATGTCGCGCTGCATCTCCGCATCGACTTCCGACAGGATCGCGTTGGTCAGCAGGCGATGCGCGAACATCGCCGCCGATTTCAGGGCCACCGCGGCGATCACCACCCAGGGGGCCAGCGCGATGATCCGCCCCGCCTCCATCTGCAGTCCGGCGAGGTTCACCAGATCGCTCGGCTCCGCCCCGAAGCCGTCGAGCGCCCATTTGATGATCACGGGGTAGATCGCGGTCGTCGCCGCGACGACCGCGATCAACGCCAGGTTCAGCGCCAGCCGCGGCCAGCGCGGCCGCAGCCACCCCTGCCAGAGCCGCAGGAGTATCGGCCAGCCCCGCGCCTCCGTCCGCCGGGGCGGGCGAGGCTCGACCGAGGCCGGCGCGGCGGGATTGGCGCCGGCGGCGCGCGGGGTGGAGGGGGGGGAGGTCATGCCGCGGGTATGGCGCGCCGGGACGGGCGGCGTCCAGTCTCGGCGCGCGCGCCCCCCCCCGCCCGGCGTGCGCCCCGAGGGGGCATCGAGCCCCCTCGTGACGCGGCCGCGCAGAGCGCGGCTGGCCAGGTCTCTGAGGGCGGGTCTTGGGGGGTGGTGTTCGCAGATTGCTGAGAAGGCCCCTGGGAGGCCTTACACGAGCATGCGGCGAGTCGCCGCCCGGCGTTCAACGCCAAGTCCGGCGGGGCCTCAAGGCCGAGCCGCGCTCCGCGCGGTCGCTGCGCGCCAGGGGCGCTTGCGAGCCTTGACCCTCTCGGCGACTCGCCTTCGTGCCGACGGGCGCCGCCAGGCGCGAACGGGGGCCTTCGACGGGGCGGGCGCCCGGGGCGCCGGCCGTTGCGCCGGCTTTGGGCGGAGGCCGGATCGGCGGCGCTCAGGCGCCTCCGTGATGGGCGCCCCCTCGATAAATGATGACGCCCGCGCCGCCGACGCTTTCGCCTTGCCGCCCGCGCGGGCTAACCTTCCCTTCGAAGGCGCGCATCAAGATCCTCGGAGGCCCGAACATGTCGCTTCGCTACGGACGCGATTTCCTCTCCATCCCCGGACCCTCCGTCATGCCGGACCGGGTGCTCGGCGCCATGCACCGGTCCGCCCCCAACATCTACGAAGGCGCGCTGCCGGACATGGTCGTGGGCATGACGCCGGACCTCAAGCGCGTCGCCCGCACCACGGCCGGCCGCGTCGCCTGCTACATCGCCAACGGCCATGGCGCATGGGAGGCGGCGATCTCCAACACCCTCAGCCGCGGCGACAAGGTGCTCGTCCTCGACTGCGGCCGCTTCGCCGCCGGCTGGGGCGAGATGGCCCGCGTCATGGGCTGCGACGTCGAGGTGATGGAGGCGACGGACGGCGCCCCCAACGATCCCGGCGCGCTCGAGGCCCGCCTGCGCGCCGACGCGGCGCATCAGATCAGGGCGGTGATGCTGGTGCAGGTGGACACCGCCTCCTCCGCCACCAACGACATCCCCGCCATGCGCGCCGCCCTCGACGCGGCCGGGCATCCCGCGCTCTTCATGGTGGACTGCATCGCCTGTCTCGGCTCCATCCCCTTCGAGTTCGACCTGTGGAACGTCGACGTGCTCGTCGCCGGCTCGCAGAAGGGGCTGATGACGCCCCCGGGCCTCGCCTTCGTCTGGGCGTCGGAGAAGGCCTGGGCGCATCGCGGCGATCTCGTCACCTCCTACTGGGACTGGCGGCCGCGGGCGGAGCCGGAGATGTTCTACCAGCGGTTCTGCGGCACCGCGCCCACGCATCTGCTCTTCGGCCTGCGCGAGGCGCTGACCATGCTGCTGGAGGAGGAGGGGCTGGAGGGCGCCTGGGCCCGCCACCGCGTCATGGCCGACGCCGTGCGCGCCTGCGCCGCCCGCTGGGCGGAGGGCGCGACGCCGGCCCTGGGCGTCGGCTTCGCCGTGACCGATCCGGCGTCCCGCTCCGACGTGGTGACCACGCTGCGCACCCATGGCTTCGACGTGGAGGCGATGCGCAAATATGCCGAGGCCGAGATGGGCCTGACGCTGGGCACCGGGCTGGGCCGTTTCGGCGGCGCCGCCTTCCGCATCGGGCATATGGGCTGGCTGAACCCGCCGATGATTCTGGGCACGCTGGGCGCGACCGAGGCGGCGCTGCGCGCCTGGGGCGTGCCGTTTGAAAGCGGTCTGGACGCCGCGGCGCAGGTGATCTCCGGCGCCCTGGCGCAGCCCCAGGCCGAGGGCCTGGCCGCGCAGTAGCGGGGCGCTCCGCCGTCGCGCAATGGCGGGGTGCGTCGCCGTGGCGCAACGGCCGGGTGCGCGCCGTGGCGCGTCATTCTGGGCGCGCAACGGGCCTCACGCCGGGCCGGTCGCGCCGCGGGTCGAGGCTTGGACGTCGGGCCGGACTTGGTCCGCGGATCCCTCCGCCGCTGCGCCGCGTGTCTCCAAGGGCCGCGACAGAAGACCTCAGCGCCGATGCGCGAGTCCGCCATGGCCGCGCCGCAGGCCGCCCTGCACGCGCCAGCGGCGCTGAACGTGGCTTTCGCCGCGCAGGCGAAAGCCTCCGTCGAGACGGCCGCCGCCGCGGGGCGCATCGGGCCGACCCCCAAAGCGGTCCCCGACCCGGCCCGAATGGCGCCCGCCCTCGCGTCGCCCGGCGCGTCGACCGAAATCCCATCGGCGCTTGCCGCCCAGGGCCGTCCAGCGGCGATCGAACCCCGGCGCCGCCCCGACGCGCCCGCCGTCCCGCGCATGCGCTCCGTCCCTCACGCCGCTGCGATAGCCCTTGCGAAATCCCTGCCGCCAGACTCGCGGGCGCGGTCGCGCCCCTCCGCGCGGCCGCGGTCGAATCTCGGGCGAGACGATGATCGGGCCGCCCCGCCAGGCGGCCGGGGGCCGCTCGTAAAGATCGTCGGCGCGCGGCGTGGCCCAGTCGGGGCGACCGGCGCGCCAGGCCTCGTAGGCCTCCAGATCCGCCGGCGCCGGCGGCGCGGCGCGCGGCAGGCGCGACGCGCTGCGTTTGGGCGCGAATCGCGGCGGTCCGGCGCGCGCGGGCGATGCGTCGCCGCCCTCCTCGGCGGGCGCCGCCGCGCCGGCGCCTGCCGCCTCCAGCGCCGC
>JBCBYE010000708.1:0-2308 GCA_039816075.1 Pseudomonadota bacterium
CGCAACGTCAAGCTCGCCGAGGCGCCGTCGTTCGGGCAATCGATCTTCGACTACGACGCGACCTGCCACGGCGCCAACGACTACCGAGCGCTCGCCGAGGCCATCGCCGCGTGGTCGCCGAGCGCCGCGCCCGCTCCGACGGTCGACGCCCCCGCGCCGGCGATCGCGCCGGATGCCGTCGCCACCGCGCCGGCCGCCGACGGCCACGCCTGACTTCCGCGGCGTAAGCTCGCCGTCATGCCCGGCCCCCGAGTCACTCCCGCCTCGCCCCAAGCCATCGAGACGGCGGTCGATGAGCTCCGCGCCGGCCGCTGCGTCGCGATGCCCACTGAAACGGTCTACGGCCTCGCCGCCGACGGGCTCGACCCCGCCGCGGTCGCCGGCGTGTTCGCGCTCAAGCACCGCCCGGCCCACGACCCGCTGATCCTCCACATCCCAAAGCCCGACGCCTGGACCGACGTCGCCGCCGAGATGCCGGACACGGCGCGACGCCTGGCCGATCGCTTCTGGCCAGGCCCGCTGACCCTGGTGCTGCCCCGCCGCCCCGAGGTGCCCGACGCCGTGACCGCCGGGCTGTCGACCGTCGGCGTCCGGTGTCCCGCTCACCCCGTGGCTCGCGATCTGCTGCGAGCCTTCGGCCGCCCGCTCGCCGCGCCCAGCGCCAACCGCTTCGGCTCGATCAGCCCGACCCGGGCCGACCACGTCGCCGCTGAGTTCGCCGATGCCGACCTGCTCGTCCTCGACGCCGGCCCGTGCGAACGCGGGATGGAGAGCACCGTCGTCCGCCCCACCCACGACGGGCTCGACCTGCTCCGCCCCGGCGCGATCTCCGCCGAGGCGATCACTGAGGCGGCCGGCGTTGCCCCGCGTGTCCACGCCTCGACCAGCCGCCCCGCAACGACCGACGCCCAGCCCGCCCCCGGCATGCTCGACCGGCACTACGCTCCGCGCACGCCGCTGACGCTGGTCGCCGCCGCCGACCTGCCCGCGACCCTGGACCGCCTCGCCGGCCGGCTCGGGCTGATCGCCGACGCCGCCACCGCGGAGGAGTGTGCCGGCCGGTTCGCAGATGTCCGGGCGCTCGCCCCGACCGACGCCCCTGAGGCCGCGGCCGCCGCGCTCTACGCCGCGATGCGCGACCTCGACGCCGCCGAGCTCGACCGCATGGTCGCCGTCGCCTGGCCCGCCGGCGGCATCGGCGACGCGATCAACGACCGCCTGCGACGCGCCGCCGCACCTGCGTGACGACGGACCCGATCCACCCCCCGGGACCGCGCCGCCGCGACCGGCAGTTTGCCGCCGCGGTCTGGATTTTGATTCCAGAGTCACTACGATTGGTGCCGATGTCGGGCGTGGCCGCAACGGCCCTGCCTCGGCAGCCTTCCTCGACCCCGATGTTCGGGGCTCCCGCCTCCCCGCGAGCGACGCCCGTCGCCTCGCGCCACACCTTCCCGGTCGGCAAGCCGGGCCCGCCCAAGGAGATCGCCATGCCCCAAGTTGACACGCTCCCCACGAACCGGCCCGAAGCCGTCGAGCACGACGACGCAAACCTGTATCGCATTCTCAAGGCCATCGGCGTGGCGTTCGCCGTGCTGATCCCGGTCGCCCTGCTCGCCCTGCCCGACGTCGGCTTCGTGGCTCGGATCTGGATCGCCTTCCTCTCGGCCAACCTGCTCGTCTGGACCGGCGTTGTCGCCGTCGCCGTGGTTCAGGCCGTCATCAGCGGCGTCGCCGCGGTCAAAGCCAACACCGCCGAGCCGACGCCCGAGGACGCTCCGGCCGCGGAACTCGCGCCCGCCGCCTGATTGCCCCCCGTCTTCCTGACTCAGAGAAGGCGTCGGCCTCGGCCGGCGTCTTCTTTTTTGCGCAGCCTCCGGCCGCGGCAACCGATGCGGCTCAGCCGACCTCGCGCCGCTGGAACAGCATCACGGCGATCGCCAGCACCGCGGCCGTGTACATCGCGGTGTACGCCGTGCAGCTCAAGATGTAGACCACCGAGAACGGGTTGCCCTGCGTGATCGCATCGGCCGGCCAGAGGAACTGCAGGTTCGGCAGGATCAGGTACAGCACCTTGGCCCCGAAAAACAGCGTCCGATCCATCACCGGCACCTCGGCGGTCACCACCACCCAGAAGCTCGGGAACAGCCCAACGCCGGCCGGGATGCCCAGCTGCTGATCCGGGAAGTAGTTCAGCGAGTTCCCCGCGAGCCCCGCCAGAAACACCCCGAAACAGATCAGGATCGTGACCACCTGCCCCAGCCGCGTCGACACCGCCACCGCCACCGCCGCCAGCAGCAGCTGCGCCTGC
>JBCBYE010000558.1:0-3322 GCA_039816075.1 Pseudomonadota bacterium
CGACGCCCTCCTGGCCGTTCAGCCGGTCGTCGCCGCCCAGGCCGATGAGCGTGTCGTTGCCGCTGTCGAACTCGCCGAGCGTGTTGTCGCCGTTGTCGCCGGTGAAGATGGCCATGATCGCGTTCCTCCGTCGCGCGGTGCGCACTGCGCTGCGTCCGCAGCCCCCCGCAGCACGCCCCTGTCGCGGCGCGTCGCCGCTTGTCGGGTTTATGACGTAACGAGAACGGTTTGTTAACCCGCCCGACAGACGGATGCCCGGTGCGCGGGCCGGGGTTTCACGCGCGGCTCACGCGCCGTTCAGGGGCGGGCGCGCCGCGGGTCGGACGGCGGGGGCCGGCGCGTCGAAGGTCAGGCCGAGCTCGGCGAAGGGGTCGGCCTGGAAGGCGTAGCCGCCGAAGCGCAGGGCCCGGTACTGCCACGAGGTCAGGCCGTAGAGGCCGCGGAACTCCTTGATCGCCGCGGCGCGGTCGCCGCGTTCGGCGGCGTCCTTGAGGGTTCCGGCGATCTGCGCCTGGCGGCGGCGGGCGTCGCGCATGTTGAGATTGGTGATCTCTTTGTCGTTGCGCAGGCGGAATTTCTCGATCCAGCGGTCGAGGCCCACGGCGTCGTAATGGGCGACTTCGAGGGCGCCGTGCAGATGCTTGGAGCGGTAGACGCGGTAGGTCTTGATGATCTTGCCGTTGCGGTAGGAGCGGTGCGAGACGATCAGATCGGCGTTGGCGTCGTGGCGCAGGAAGGCCTTGCCCAGCGCATGGCCGAGGCAGTTGTTCTCCATGAGCAGGCCGTTTTCGCCGTAGAGCCAGCGGCGCGCGACGTTCCAGGTTCCCGCCTTGCGGATGGGGCGGCGGAAATGGGTGGAGCCGAAGGGCGCCTCGATCGCATCGCCGGGGCCCCACACCGCCTCGGCCACGGGAACGGAGATGCAGCGGAAGTTCTTGGGCACGCGCGAGAGCAGCTCGGCCACGTCGCCGCGGGCGATGAGGAACTCGTCGGCGTCGCAGTAGAAGATCCAGTCCTGCGCGTTGCGCTGCTTGGCCAGCATGTAGAGGTAGGACTGCTTGGGATGGAAGGACTTGGCGTCCTCCTCGCCCAGGGCGTCCTTGAACATGTCTTCGGTCCATTCCTCCAGCCGCACGATGGGGTTGCCGTGCAGCCGCTCGCGCAGGGCGTCGCCTTCGGGGCCCGGGGCGAGGGGGCCGTCGTGGAAGAGGAAGATCTCGGCCGCGCCCAGCGCCTCGTAGTACCGGACGAAGCGGTCGATCAGGTCCGGCGTCTCGCGGAGCATGACGGCGACGGAAAAGGTGGGCATGGGCCGGCTCGCTGAGACGCGCGGAGGGCGCGGGACGGGCCGGCGGGTAGCAAGCGGGCCCCGCCCGGTCAAGCTGGAGGGCGCTTGACGGGCGGGGCCCGCGGAAGGCCTTCGGGGGGGCTGAGGTCCCGAAGGCGCGCCGGTCGGGGGTGCAGCCCCGGTCGGCGTCCGCGGCGGCGAGGCGGGGGGACTGGGTCCTGCCGCGCCGCCGCGGAGGGCGGTCAGGCCAGCCAGGCCTGGTCGTCGAGCTGCAGAGGCGCGGCGCCGGGATCGGCGGCGTCCCAGACGGTCGCGTAGCCCATGTCCTCGAGCGCGGCGACGGTCATGGCGGAGACGGGGTTGGACGTGTTGAGGGAGGAGGTCATGAGCTCGTCCCGGAAGGTGAAGTCGTCCCAGTGCAGGTAGGCGGAGCCGGGGCCGCCGTCGGTTTCGACGGGCACGCCGAGGGCGGCGTCGGGATCGGCGTCGGCGAGGTCCGGGTAGGCGGCGGCGTAGGCGGCCGTGGCGGCCTCGCCCGTGAAGCGGGCGTCGCCGTCGGGCAGGATGGCGCGCAGGCCCATGGCGGACCAGAGCGGGCCGAAGCCCATCACGTGCAGGATTTCGTGCGCCGCCAGGTCGTCGAGGCGGCCGTCGTCCACGTAGCGCTGCAGGTCGGCGGCATCGAGGATCACCTCGCCCTCGGACGGCATCCAGGAGGGGATGCGCAGGGCGGTGGGATTGGCGGAGCCGACGACGCCGAAGGCGCCGTCGATGGACTGGATGGTGAAGGTGACCTGGAGGTCGTCGACCCCGTCCTTGGCCGCCACGTCCTCGGTCACGAGGGTGGAGAGGTATTCGGCGGCGCGGATGACGGCCTGCTGGGCGGCCACGGTCCAGCCCTGACCCTCGAAGATCACGTCGATGTTGTAGGCGTCGGCGGGGTCGCCCTGGGCGAGGCCCGAGCGGTGGGCGTCGACGAGTTGGGCCGGGGGGCCGGGCTCGGGGGTCGGCGCGGGCTCGGGCTCGGGTTCGGGTTCGGGCTCGGGGGCCGGATCCGGGTCGGGGAGGACGACGATGGGGCGTTCGATGACGGGCAGGACCAGGGGCGCGTCGGCGAGGCCGTCGGTCTGGCCGATCTGCTGATCGGGAACGTCGAGGGCGTCGGCGAGCTGCTGCAGCGCCTCGGCCGGGGGCGCGGGCGCGTCGGCAGGGTCCGGGTCGGGGTCCGGGTCGGAGTCCGGGCCGGCTGGAGCGGGGACCTCGACGGGTTCGGCGAGGGGCGCGATGGGGACGGCGACGATGACGGGGGCGGGCGCGGGGGCCGGTTCCGGCGCGGGGGCCGGCGCGTCGTCCTGGGCGCCGACCACGGCGTCCTCGTCCTTGCGCAGAGCCTTGCGCCATTCGCGACGCAGTTCCCGCAGGCCGGCGCGGCCGTCGGGGAAGGCGAGCTCGAAGGCGGCGACGGCGGCCTCGGCCTGCGCGGCGTCGAGCGCGTCGCCTTTGAACTTTTCAAGGCGGTCGAGGAAACGGTCCAGCTTGCGCTGGTAACGGCGGGACATGGGGACGCTCCCGAATACATGAACGCTAGGCGACTACGCGTTCATATAAGCGGCGAATCCCAACCCTCCGTCAAGCGGAGAGTTCATTTCGATTAACGAAAGTGCGCCCGCCGCGGCTCACGCGCGGCTTTTGCCGTCTGGCCGCGGGTCAGGCGCGGCGGGTGCCGTCTGGCCGCGGGTCAGGCGCGGCGGATGCCTTCTGGCCGCGGGTCAGGCGCGGCCGATGCCTTCTGGCCGCGGATCAGGCGCGGCCGATGCCGTCTGGCCGCGGATCAGGCGCGGCCGAGCGCCTTGAGCCGCGCGTCGCGCAGGCGCGCGAAATCGTCGCCGGCATGGTAGCTGGAGCGGGTCAGCGGCGTGGCGGAGACCATCAGGAAGCCCTTGCCCCAGGCCGCGTTTTCATAGGCCTTGAACTCGGCCAGTATCTGCAGCCCACGCCGCGCCACCACCGCGTCGCCGCCTTCATCACGCCGGA
>JBCBYE010000624.1:0-2833 GCA_039816075.1 Pseudomonadota bacterium
CGGCCGCCCGCAGCAGCGACAACGCCCGGTTTTTTTTGCCGGGCGCATGCGCGTCGAACCAGTCCTGCATCAAGCCGGCGACCGCGCCGGGCAGGCGCAGCAGCGACCAGCCTGCGGCGGTCACACCGGCGTCGCGCGCGGCGGTCCCGGCGGCGCCGTTCGATCCCCTCCCCTCGCTGCGCCTGGCGCGCAGCCGCAACGTCGGGCCGGCCACGTGGTCGCGGCTGATCGCCCGGTTCGGCTCGGCCGCCCGGGCGTTGGAGGCGTTGCCGGATCTGGCCGCGCGGGGCGGGGCCAAGACCTTTCAGGTCTGCTCGCTCGCGCAGGCGGAGAAAGAGCTGGAGGCGGGGCAGGCCGTGGGCGCGCGCCTGGCGGTGGCGGGGCGGCCGGACTATCCCAGGATGTTGGCGCAGCTGCAGGACCCGCCGCCCGTGGTCTGGCTGCGCGGCGGCGAGGCGGCGTTGGCGCGCCCCGCGGCGGCGCTGGTCGGCGGCCGCAACGCCTCGGCCCTCGGCCTGCGCCTGGCCGAGAGCATGGCGCGCGACCTGGCGGCGGCGGGCTGGTGCGTCGTCTCGGGCCTGGCCCGGGGCATCGATGGGGCGGCGCATCGCGGCGCCCTGGCGGGGGCGGAGGCGGGCGGCACCCTGGCGGTGCTGGCCGGCGGGATCGACCACGCCTATCCGCCCGAACATGCGGCGTTGCTGGAGGAGGTGGCCGAGGGCGGCGGCCTCGTCAGCGAGGCGCCGCCGGGGTTGGAGCCCCAGTCGCGCCATTTTCCCCGGCGCAACCGGCTGATTTCCGGCCTGGCGCGGGGCGTGGTGCTGGTGGAGGCGGCGGAACGCTCCGGGTCGCTGATCACCGCGCGCTACGCGATCGAGCAGGGGCGGGACGTGGCCGCCGTGCCGGGCGCGCCGCTCGATCCGCGATCCGAGGGCGGCAACGGCTTCATCCGGGACGGCGCGGTGCTGGTGCGTCATGCGGAGGACGTGATCGAAGCGTTTCGGGAAGGTCTGGGCGCGGATCGGGCGCTGGACGCCGATGGCGATCTTGCGGACGACGGCGGGCCGGGCGCGGCGGAAGAGGCCGGAGGCCTCGCCGAGGCGGGGTCTCGTTTCGCCCGCGCCGAAGCGGACGCCGCGGCGGCGGATCGACGGCACCGCGCATCGGTGCGGGCGCTGCTGGGTCTGGCGCCGGTGGAGGAGGATGCCTTGGCGCGTCTGTCGGGCGCGCCGCTCGCCGCGGTGGCGGAGGCGCTGCTGGAGCTGGAGCTCGCCGGCCGGCTCGACCGTCGGCCGGGCGGCCTCGTGGCGCTGATGCCGGAGTGACGTCAGGCGCTTCGCCTCGAGCGGCGTCGCCGCGTCGTCGGCGCGAGGCCGCGCGAGGCCTTGCGCGGGAGCGCTGTCGGGCGCGCCATCGTGGACGCGGCTTTGAGGAGATCCTGGAGTTAAGCGCTTGGGATGCGCCGGACCGGCCAAGGGGGGCCGATCGTCGCCGCGCATGGGATGGGCGGGTCCGCAACCCGCGCAGGCAGCCGCCTGTGGAGGGCCTCGGCCGCGTCGTTGCGGATCGAACGGGGCGCTCCGATCGCGCACGCCGGACCGCCCGATGCGGGCGCCTCGGAATGGGCCGTGTTCGCGGGCGTCGTTTTCGGCGACGCGCCGCGGCGACCGGTCCCGCAGCGCTTGAGGTTCGGCGGCTCGGCTTCGCGAACCGTCCGCTGGACCGGCGGAGGCGGCATTGCGACGCCCCTGCGCCGCGTCGACGCCCGAAGCCGACGTCGCCGGGCAGGGGCGCCGACCCTCGCCGTCGCGGCGGCGAGGCCATCGTCGACCGGGCGGAGGATCGGCATCGCAGGCGTCTTCGCCGAAATGCGGCGGTGCGAGCCATCACCCGGCGCCTGCGTCGGCGCGCCTGACAGGGGCCATCGCCGAGGCGGCGACGGCCGAGCGAGGGCCGCGACCGTTCGGCCTGCGCGCAGGAGACGCCGTGGATCGGCGGCGGGCGACGATCCTCGGACCCCGACGCCGGCCCAGGCGCGCGCCCCCCAACCGAATGCGAGTCGCGAGCCTCGGCCCGACGCGCGCGGCGTTCTGGCCGACGGCCCGGGCCGCAACGGCGTTGCGCGGCCGCGGCCCGGGCGCTATCTCGCCCCGCATGTCCAAAGCCTCGTCTCCCCTCGCCCCCGAAACCCTGCGCGTCGGCGGCGCGCCCGAAGGCCGCGATGCGCAGCTGCTGGCCGAGCTGGCGGAGCGGGCCGCGGGCCCCGCGCTCTTCGTCGCGCGCGACGATGCGCGCCTCGCCGCCATGGCCGAGGCGCTGCGCTTCTTCGCGCCCGGCCTGCCGATCCTGCGCTTTCCCGCCTGGGATTGCCTGCCCTACGACCGCATCTCGCCCGCGGCGGAGATCGGCGCGGCGCGCATGGCGACGCTGGCGACGCTGGCGGACTGGCGGGCCGCGGGCGCGGCGCCCCGGGCGGCGGTTCTGGCCACGCTGAACGCCGCGACGCAGCGCCTGCCGGCGCCGGAGCTGGTCGCCTCCGCTTCCTTCACGGCCGACACCGGGCGCGCCGTCGATCTCGACGCCCTGCGCGGCTATCTCGGGCGCATGGGCTTCAACCGCGCGCCCACGGTGACGGAGCCGGGCGACTACGCCATCCGCGGCGGCGTCATCGACGTGTTTCCGCCGGGGGCGGACCTGCCGGTGCGGCTCGACTTCTTCGGCGACGTGCTCGACGGCGCCCGCCGCTTCGACCCGGAGACCCAGCGCACGGTCGAGAAGATCGCGCGCGTGGAGTTCGCGCCCGCCTCTGAGGTTATCTTGGACGAGGCCGCCA
>JBCBYE010000451.1:0-4114 GCA_039816075.1 Pseudomonadota bacterium
ACCAGCAGCAGCAGCTTGGCCACCATGGTGCGCGTCAGGTCGCCCAGCGCGCCATCCAGCGTCGTGAGCCACACGGCGCCGCCACCGCCGGCGAGGCTCAGGATCCAGTCCGGCACGAGCGGCGGGCGCAGCACGCTCGCCTCCGGCACGGCCACGTCGTCGAAGGCGATCTCCGCCTCCGGCATGCCGCACAGGCCCATCGTCCGCTCATGCCGAACGATCGCGAAGCCGTCGGGCATCTTTCCGGCGTCGTCGGGGGCCAGCAGAAACCCGCCGATGCCCAGATCGGTCCCGTCCGCCTCCACCGCGCGGGCGAAGACCAGGTGCAGCTTCGACACGCCCCCGCCGGTGATCCAGTGCTTGCGCCCGTTCAGCCGCCAGCCGTCCCCGTCGCGCCGGGCCGTCGTGGTCATCGCCGTCGCGTCGGAGCCGGCGCCCGGTTCGGTGATGCAGATCGCGGGCTTGTCGCCGTCCAGCACCAGCCGCGCCGCCAGCGCCTTCTGCGCCGCGTCGCCATAGGCCATGACCGCGGCGACGCCGCCCATGTTCGCCTCCACCGCGATGCGGGCCGAAAGGGTGCAGGCCTTGGCCAGCTCCTCCACCACCACCGTCGCGTCGAGAAACGAGGCGCCGCGCCCGCCCAGGGCCGTGGGCAGCGTCATGCCCATGATGCCGGCGTCGCGCATCTCGGCGACGTTGTCCCAGCAATAGGCGCGGTCCTGATCCCAACGCGCGGCGCGGGGCGCGAAGCGGCCGGCCAGGTCCTGCGCGACGGCGCGCCAGGCGTCGATCCCGGACATGCGGTTCATGGCGATCCTCCCCGTTTTGATTTCACACTGCCGTGAGCCCGGCGAAGCGGCAAGGAAAAGCGCCGCACGCGGGGGTCAGGGGCTGGGTCCGTGCCGCTGGATGGCGAAGCCTTCCTCGGGGCGGGGCGGTTCGAAATGACGCGTCACGCGGCGGAAGTGCTCGTCGGTGACCTCGAAGGGATGGGTTCCGGCAGCGTTGCGCCGGTGCAGGCGGGCGAGACAGGCCTCGTCGGGCAGATCGAGCCAATGCAGGCGATGCTCCGCCTCGCCGATCAGGCCGTGCAGCCACGCACGCTGCTCCCGCGTGTTCGCAGGATAATCGAGAACGACCGAAACGCCGGCCGCCAGCAAAGCCCGCACGTGCGGGCCCATGGCCTCGCGAAGCTTGGCGGCGAAGTGCAGGTAGTCGGCCGGCGTCTCCATCCGATCCGCGAACAGGGCGCCAAGCCAGGCGTCCTCGGAGACCAGAACCGTCCCCGGCGCCTCCGCCAGTCGGGCGGCGAGCGTCGACTTGCCCGCGCCGATCTTGCCGCACATCAGGTGGAGGGTGGGGCGGGTCACGGCGCCGTCGGGGTCCATGGGCCGCTCGCGGGCGAGGCCTCGTCGTCGCCGGGCCAGGCGGGCATGGTGATGCAGATGAACTTCAGCGGGGCGTCGCCCGTGCAGCGGTACTGGAAGGCCGTGCCGACGGGGATGTCGATGGAAACGCCTGGGAGGAGTGGGGTGACCCGCTCCTCCCCGCCTGCGCCGCGCCAGATTTCGCCCTCTCCCTCCAGCACATGCCAGAACTCCGACAAGGTGGCATGGACCGTGGCGCGGTTGCTTCGGCCCGGCGGCACGGTGCTGTGGATCATGTTCCCGGTCGGCCCGTCCATGATGAAGCGGATGTCGGCGCCGGCGGGGGATTTGGCGTCCGGCTGGGGCGAGAGGGTGGTTTGCTTCATTGATCGGTGCGCTGGTTGGATCTGAGACCAAAGCCGATGGCTAGGCACACTCGAACTCCATGCTGCTGTCTGGATCCTTCCATCTCCCGTCGAAGACGATCCAGATCCAGTCGAACATGTCGCTTCGGCGCTCGGCGAACTCATCGAAGTCCTCGTCGAAAAGGTCGTCGGGATGGTTCGTGACCATGTCGACGGTGACCGGCCGAGACACCGGCTCGATCGTCAGCGGCTCGATGCGGAGCGGTTCCGTATGCTCCTCGCGCTCGCCATGGACGCTCCACCCCACGCCACCGACGACAGGGTCGTACCCGTGCAGATCGCTGTCGAAGACCAGCATCCGCGCTTCGCAGCTGGCGCAGTCGGCGCGAACCGGACTGACTTTGACGCCCCCGTCCTCTCCCTCGGGGGTCCGCAGGCAAGCTTAAATGCCGAAACGTTCCGATCCGCACCGGCAAACCAGCCTGCGAACCACAGCGGTGCGTCGCTGTTCGGCGCTTCCGGCGACCGCCGGCGGCTGAAGGCGCGTCAGTTCCCGCAAATGGGTCGGCGGGTTCGCTTCGAACCAACGTTGCCGGCCTTGCAAATCCACGCTCTTCGTCCCCGCGTATGGGCCCTATGCCGCCAGCGGCAGCGCCAGCATCTCCCGCGCCTCCTGCCAGGTCGCCACGCGGCGCTCGTGCCGGTCGCACAGGTCCGTGGCGATCTTCACCAGCGCGGCGTTCGACGGGGCCAGCACGCCGCGGTCGATGCGGATGTTGTCCTCCAGCCCGCAGCGGGTATGGCCGCCCGCCTCGATGCACCATTCGTTGACCACGCGCTGGCCGGCGCCGATGCCGGCGGCGCACCACGTGGCCTCGGGCAGCAGGCGGCGGGTCTGGGCGATGTAGAAATCGAACACCTCCCGGTCCACCGGCATGGCGTTCTTCACGCCCATCACGAACTGCACGTGCGGGTCCGGGCGCAGGCGGCCGTCCGCCACCATCCTGGCGGCCTGGAAGATGTGGGAGAGGTCGAAGCACTCGATCTCCGGCTTCACGCCGTGCGCCAGCATCTCGGACGCCAGCCAGTCCACCAGATCCGGCGGGTTCTCGTAGACGCGGGTGGGGAAGTTGTTGGACCCGACCGACAGGCTCGCCATGTCCGGACGCAAGGGAAGCATGCCGCCCCGCGTCCTGCCCGCGCCGGACCGTCCGCCGGTGCTCAGCTGCACGATCATGCCGGGGCAATGCGTCTGCAGACCCTCCATCAGCGCGGCGAACCTGTCGGGGTCTGCGGTGGGCGTCTCATCCGCGTTGCGCACGTGGCAGTGGGCGATGGTCGCGCCGGCCTCGAACGCCGCCTGCGTGCTCTCCACCTGCTCGGCGACGGTGATGGGCACGGCGGGATTGTCGGCCTTGGTGGGAAGGGAGCCGGTGATGGCCACGCAGATGATGCAGGGATCGCTCATGTCGCTCGTCTTTCTCAACGCGCCGCGGCGGCGGCGGCGGGCGCGTCGCCCTCAGTCCAGGTTGTGCGTCTGCAAAAAGCCCAGGATCAGCGCGGCGACCGTCGACGGACGCTCCACGCAGGGAAGATGGCCGGCCTGCTCGATGGTCTCGTAGCGGGCGCCCTCGATCAGATCGGCCGTGGCGCGCACCATCTCGGGCGGGGTCGATCCGTCCTCGTCGCCGGCCATGGCCAGCACGGGGATCTTCAGCGCCCCGGCCTCGGCCGTCAGGTCGGTATCGGCGATGGCCTCGCCGCAGCCGATATAGCCGGCGGCCGGCGTGCGGGTCAGCAGGTTGCGCCACAGCGCCGCCTCCTCGCCGTGATGGGCGCGGAAATGGGCGGAGAACCAGCGCTCCATCACGGCGTCCGCGACGCCCTCGATCCCCTGCTCGCGCACCACGGCCAGGCGCGGGTCCCACAGGTCGCGCCCGCCGATCTTGGCGGCGGTGTCCATCAGGACCAGCGCCTGCACCAGCGCCGGCCGGCGGGCGGCCATCATCTGGCCGATCAGCCCGCCGATGCTCAGGCCCACGACGATGGCCTGCTCGACCTCCAGATGGTCGAGCAGCGCGGCCGCGTCGCCGGCCAGCGTCTCCATGTCGTAGGGGGGCGGCGGCGCTTCGGACACGCCGTGCCCGCGCTTGTCGTAGCGGATCAGGCGCCGGCCGTCGGGCATCAGCGGGACCAGCTTGTCCCAGACCCGCAGGTCGGTGCCCAGCGAGTTGATCAGCAGGATCGGCGTCGCGCCGCCCTCCCCGTCCACGCGATAGTGCATCACCGCGCCGTTCAGCCTCGCCGCGCGCATGGGCCGCCTCCCCTTGATCCGGTCTTCGCCGCTCTTCGATCGCCGCGCGTCCCCGCCCGGGCGGGCGG
>JBCBYE010000430.1:0-4283 GCA_039816075.1 Pseudomonadota bacterium
CCCGCCGGCGCCGCCCCCCACGCCCGATGTCGACGATCTTGACCATCTGGTTGATATTCTTGCCCGCGGCCAACATAGTGCCGCCATCGTGGAACTGACCCGCCCGCGCCTGGGGCCGCCCGTCGTGTGGGCGTCCGTGCCGAGCCTTCAGCCCTGGCCGTCCGAGGTTTCGACCCCTCGGCTGACCCGGATGCAGGCCCGGACCGAGGCGAAAGGGCCGGGCGCGCCGCTCCACTGACCCCAGGCCCGCGCCGGCGGACGCCGCGGGCGGGGCGCGGCGAACGACGGAGGGGCGAGTGGCGGACGGGCGCGCCGAGACCGGAGCGATGCTGCGGCTGACGCTGATCGGCGAGCCGACGGTGACCGTCGGCGACGCGCCTGTGCGAATCGTCAACCGCAAGTTGCTGTGCATGCTCGCCTATCTCGCGATGATAGACGGCTGCCGCGAATCGCGCGAGCGCCTCGTCGGTCTGCTGTGGAGCGAATCCGACGAAAAGCTCGCCCGCGGCTCCCTGCGCCAGGTGATGACCGCCTTCCGCCGCATCTCGTCGGAGCGGCGCTTCGACGGCTTCGACACCGATCGCGGCCATGTGGCGCTGACGCCCTCGCGCCTGCTGGTGGACGTGACCGAGATCGAGCGCCGCACCAGCGCCGGCGACCTGCATCCCGACCTGCTGCGCTTCGACGATCTGCCCGCGCGCCTGCTGCTGGGCTGCGAGGACATCGATCCGGCCTTCGGCGCCTGGCTGCCGGTGCAGCGCGCCGCGCTGCGCGACCGGCTGCTGCGGTCCCTGGGCGCGGAGATGGAGCGTCTGGCCCCCGACGCGCCCGGGGCCGAGGACGTGGCCCTTGCGATCCTGCGCATCGACCCCACCCATGAAGAGGCCGCGCGCCGCGCCATGGAGGCGCGCGCCCTCGCCTCCGACACCGCCGGCGCCATCAAGGTCTACAACCGGCTCTACGAGGTCCTCGGCGAGGACTACGACATGGAGCCCTCGACCCGGACGCTGGAGCTGATCGCCGAAATCAAGTCCGGCGATTTCGACCAGCGCCTGACCGCCGCCCCGTCCCGGAGCGCCCGCGCGCCGGCCGCGCCCGTCGCCGCGCCCGACGCGCCGCGGGGGGAGCCGCCGGTGCTGCTGATCGAACCCTTCCGCCTCGGGGGCGAGGCGGCGCAGGGCGATGCGCGCATGGTCATCGACGGCTTCCGCCTGGCGCTGATCGCCAGCCTCGTGCGCTTTCGCGAATGGCGCGTGGCCGATGGGGATCGGGTGGGCGCCGACGGCGCGCCGCCCGCCGACGGACCCCGCTTCCGCGTGCGGGCCGACGCCCATGCCCGCTCCGGCGCGCTGATGCTGGTCCTGACCATCCTCGACGACGCCTCGGGCTTCTTCCTGTGGTCCGACAACGTCTCGCTGACCTTCGACACCTGGATGGAGGCGCAGAGCCGGCTGATCCGCCAGGTCACCATCGCGCTCAACATCTCCGTCTCCGCCGACCGGCTGCGCCGCATCGCCCAGGCGCCGGATCTGGCGCCCTCGCTCTATGATCTGTGGCTGCGCGGGCAGCGCATGATCCTCGATTTCAATCCCGACGCGTGGGAGGAGGCGGGCTCTCTCTTCCGCCAGGTCATCGACGGGGCGCCGGGCTTCGCGCCCGCCTATTCCTCGCTGGCGCAGCTCGGCAACACCGCCCATGTGGCGCGGCCCGGCTGGATGCGCTCGGCCGCCTATCACCGCGAAACGCTGGAGATCGCGCAGCAGGCGGTGGCGCTGGACCCGCTGGACAGCCGCGCGCAGCTCGCCCTGGGCTGGTCGCTGGCGTATTGCGGCCGCTGGGAGCAGGCGGAGCTGAATTTCGAAAGCGCGCTGCAGCTCAACAGCCACGATCCCTGGACCATGACCTCGGTGGCCCAGGCCTGGGCCTTCGCCGGCCGGTTCGAGGAGGCGATGCGCCTGGCGCGCGCGGCGCAGGAATCCACGCCGCTGCCGAACCAGACGCGATGGGGCTACCAGGCCGGCATCCGGTTCCTGTGTCAGGACTATGCCGGCGCGCTGGAGGCGGCGCGCACCGCCGGCGACAGCCACGCCAACAACGGCATGTGGCGCGCCGCGGCCCTGGCCCATATGGGCGAGACGGAGGCCGCGGCCGAGGAGGCGCGCGCCTGCCTCGCCACGGTGACGTCGCGCTGGCGCGGCCCGCGCGAGGCCAACCGCCGCGACGTGACGCGCTGGCTGCTGCACATGTTCCCGATCCGCCGGGAGCCCGACTGGCAACGCCTGCGCGACGGCCTCGCCGCCGGCGGCATGCCGGTGGACGGCGCCAGCTTCGGCGACGTGCTGGACTGACTCGCCCGAGCGCGCGGCTTCCGGCCGCCCCGAGCGCCCTGCGGGCGCCGGCCCGCCCTCCAGCCGCGCGATCGGGCGGCCGGCGCCGCTCGAACGCCGTCGCCGACCGTCTCGACGTCGGACGCCGACGAAGAGCGGAGCGGGATCCGGCGCCCCTCCCGCCGCTGAAGAACCGCGCCGAGACACGCGTGGAGCGGACCCTGGGATCGGACGGGGAGCACGACGCGGGCGCCGAGCGCGGCGCTGCGGCTGCGCGACAGGATCGACGCGGGAATGCCGCGCCCGCCAGGCCGGTCCGCGGGCACGGCGACGCCCTGATCCAGGCGGTTGCGGGCGGGGCGGGCGGGCCGGTCGGGTCGATCGCCGGGCCCGGACGCTCCCGATCCTTGGCCTCGGCGGCCGGCTCGACCCGTGCGGGTCGGTCCTCCCTCGGCTGCGGGCCGGAGGTCGACGCCGCCGGACGCGCGCCCTGCGGCGCCGCGCGCCCGACGCCGAGCCCAAGCGCGGCCGCCGTGCCGAAAGACGCCCCGACCGACGCGCCCACCGACGCCCCGACCGACGCGCAAGGCGCCGCGCCGCGTCCTCACGCGCAGTTGGAGATCGTGTAATCCGCGATCCGCTCGCGCTGCAGCTTGCGCCAGTCCTCGACCTTGGCCTCGGCGCCCGGAAACACGTCGAAATAGTAGGACGGGATCGGATAGCCGCCCGCCTCGATCAGCGCCTCGCCGCGCTCGATCATCGGCTTGGCGGGGATGCGCACGTCCAGCCGGCCCATCATGCCGTGATAGACGTAGACATGCTGGATCGCGAACTCGCTTTCCGTCGGCGCGGTGTAGCTGATGCCCTCGTCGTCCAGGATCTTGGCGAAGGCGGCCCAGGTCATGATCCCGGCCGGGGCCGAGGTCGGGTTCTTGGACCAGCGCATGATCAGGGCGCCGAACGCCTCGGCGGACCCGTCCTGGATGGTGAAGGCGTAGTCTTCCATGGCGCTCATGGCAGGCTCCTGCGGCGGGGGATCATCAAAGGAACGGCAGGCCGCGCGCCGGCGCGACCCGCGGGGCGAGCCAGCGCAGCAGCGCCGGCATGTCGGAGGCGGCCTCGAAGGCCTCGAAGGTCTCGGCATGTCCCGGGGCCGCCTGCGCCAGCCGCCCGGCCAGCGCCTCCGCCTCGGGCGTCTCGTCCGGCAGCGCCGCGGCGAAGAGCCCGCCGACCAGGGCCGAGCCCAAGGGGCCGTAGCCCTGGCCGCCGCGCAGCGCCGCCGCCTCGATCTCCAGAAACAGCTTAAGGGGCGGATCCTCGGCCAGCGCGTCCGCATCCGCCTGGGACAGGGGATGCGGCGTGCGCCGGGCCAGCCAGTCGCGCACCCGGCGCGTGCGCGCCTCCGCCGCCTGCGCCCCGGGCTCCAGCCCCGGCACGGCGGCCAGCGCCGGCGCGGCGGCGGCCAGCGCCTGGATCAGCGCCTCGGCCTTCCACAGGGCCGCGCGGGCGCCGCGCACCTGGTCGGTGCGGGCCAGCGTCTCCTGCCGGTCGCCGGGATCCTCGGGCAGCCGCCGCCACGGCTTGTCCATGCGCTTGGGCTGCGACGGGCCCAGCCGCCGCGCCAGCTGCGGCGGCGTGTGGGGGTTGGTCTCGAAAAAGCACGACCATTGCGCGATCCAGTCGCCCGTGGCCGGCAGCCGCGCCGCCAGGCCGCCCGAGGACTGGCGCAGCACCTCCTCCAGGCTCTTGGGCCGCGCGCCCTGGCGAAACCGGTAGGAGGACCGCGACATCATATGGGCCGAGCGCAGCGCCGCATGGGACAGCTCCAGCGGCATCGCCCCCTGCGGATCCAGCGCCGCGAGCGAGCCGTCCGCCATCAAGGGCAGCACCGCCGGGTCCAGCAGCCGCGGCGCCAGATCCCGGCGCAGCACGCGCCGCCACAGCCGCTCCACCAGC
>JBCBYE010000564.1:0-3227 GCA_039816075.1 Pseudomonadota bacterium
CCGACCGCGGCCGCGACAGGCGCCGCAGGCCCGTGGCCGCGCCGGCCAAGCTGGAGCAGCCGGAACCCATCGGCGCGGCGCGACGGGAGCCGGCGCTGCGGCCGGAGGATGCGGACGACGAGGAGGACCCGCCCCTGACCGCGGCGGGCGCGCCCCTGCGCAACGAGGCGTTGGAGGCGCTGGACGGAGAGGACCCTGACGACGCGGTCGAGGAGGAGGCCCCGGCGGCGCCGCCCTCGGTCCTGGCGCGGCTGCGCGCGGCGGCGAGCTTCGGCGCGTCGTCGGCGGCGGAGGCCGATGCGCCGCCGGAGCCGGAGGCCCCGCGCCCGGCCCCGCGCGCGCCGGTGGCGCCGCCGCCCAAGCGCGCGCCGATCTCCCGCCGCGCCAAGGCTGAGGCGCAGCCGACGCTGGACCTCGACGGGTTCCGCGACCCCGACGCCTACGACGCGCCGGCGCTGACCCTGCTGGAGAACCCGCTGGAGATCGCGCGCCCGCAGCTGTCCAACGACGCGCTGGAGGAGAACGCGCGCATGCTGGAGGCGGTGCTGGACGATTACGGCATCCGCGGCGAGATCGTGAAGGTCTCTCCCGGCCCGGTGGTGACCATGTACGAGCTGGAGCCGGAGCGCGGCGTGAAGGCGAGCCGCGTGATCGGGCTGGCGGACGACATCGCGCGGTCCATGTCGGCGCTGGCGGCGCGCGTATCGACCGTGCCCGGCCGCTCCATCATCGGGATCGAGCTGCCCAACGAGCGGCGCGAGAAGGTGCTGCTGCGCGAGATCCTGGAGGCGCGCGCCTTCGGCGATGCGCGCGAGCGGCTGCTGCTGGCCCTGGGCAAGGACATCGCCGGGGACCCGGTTGTGGCGAACCTGGCGCGCATGCCGCATCTGCTGATCGCCGGCACCACGGGCAGCGGCAAGTCCGTGGCGATCAACACCATGATCCTGAGCCTGCTCTACCGGCTGAGCCCGGCGGAGTGCCGGATGATCATGATCGACCCCAAGATGCTGGAGCTGAGCGTCTACGACGGCATTCCGCATCTGCTGAGCCCGGTGGTGACGGACCCCAAGAAGGCGGTGGTGGCCCTGAAATGGGTCGTGGCCGAGATGGAGGAGCGCTATCGCAAGATGTCGCGCATGGGGGTGCGCAACATCGAGGGCTACAACGCCCGGGTCCGCGACGCGCTGGAGAAGGGCGAGGATTTCACCCGGACGGTGCAGACCGGGTTCTGCGAGGACACCGGCGAGCCGGTGTTCGAGACGGAGACCTTCGCGCCGGAGGAGATGCCCTTCATCGTCGTGATCGTCGACGAGATGGCGGATCTGATGATGGTGGCGGGCAAGGAGATCGAGGCCTGCATCCAGCGCCTGGCGCAGATGGCGCGGGCGAGCGGCATCCACCTGATCATGGCCACGCAGCGCCCGTCGGTCGACGTGATCACCGGCACGATCAAGGCGAACTTCCCCACGCGGATCAGCTTTCAGGTCACGTCCAAGATCGATTCGCGGACAATTCTGGGGGAGCAGGGGGCGGAGCAGCTGCTGGGCATGGGCGACATGCTGCACATGGCCGGCGGCGGGCGGGTGAGCCGCGTGCACGGCCCCTTCGTCAGCGACGAAGAGGTGGAGGAGGTGGTCGGCCATCTCAAGAGCCTGGGCGCGCCGGAATATGTGGGCGGCGTCACCGAAGGGCCGGACGAGGAGACGGCGAGCGAGATCGACGTGGTGCTGGGCCTGGGCGACGGCGACGACACGGAGGCGGCGCTTTACGACCGGGCGGTGGCGATCGTGGCGCGGGACCGCAAGTGCTCGACCAGCTACGTGCAGCGCAAGCTGGCCATCGGCTACCAGCGCGCGGCGCGGCTGGTGGAGCAGATGGAGGAGCAGGGCGTGGTGACGCCGGCCAACAAGGTGGGCAAGCGCGAGATCCTGGTCGGAGAGGTCTGAGCGCCGATCGCGGCCCGATGCGCGTCTGATTTCAGGGCGCGGCGGCGGATCAGCGGGCGAAGCGCAGGAGGCGGCGGAGCGGGGCCGGGACGGCGTCGCGCAGGCGGTCGTGGCGCCGGGCGGCGGGTTCGAGCTGCGCGATGCGGCGGCGCAGGGCGGCGGCCTCGGCCAGGGCCTCGTCGCGCGCGGCGGCGAGTTCGGCGGCGCGGCGGCCGGCCAGCCGACCAAGCTCGGCGAGCTGATCGTCGGTCAGCTCATGGATCTGGGGGCCCTCGTCGCCCTCTCGCAGATCGCGCGACAGGCGTTCCTCGGGCGGCAGGGCGGCGTCGAGGGCGTCGAGCGCCGGCGCGAGGCGCTGCAGCGCCGCCTGCTGGGCCGCGCGCGACGGCCGGCGGGGGCGGGTGATGCGATGGGGCACGGCCGCGAGGAAGGGGTAGGGGCGCAGGTGGCCCCAATCCTTCGGCGTGACGCCGTTCCATCCCAGCAGAAACGCGCATTCGCCGGAGGAGAGCGAGCTGTTGACGGCCCGCGCCTCTCCTGCGGCGGCGACGGCGGTTTCGGCGGCTCGGCCGGCGGTCGCGGCGTCGAGCTCCAACGCCCGGAAGACGCGCAGGGGCGCCTGGCCGCGCCAGCGGGAGAAGTTGAAGACGTCGATCTCCAGCCCGGGCATGTCGGCGGCGCGGGCCAGAAGATCGGCGGCGATCCGCGGATCGGGGAAGACCTCGGCAGTCCACTCGTCCAGCGGGTCCGCGATGTGGCGGACGCCGCGGACCCATTGCTGCCAGACCGAGGGGGCGAGGTCGAGCGGATCGCGCACGGCGAGGATCAGCTTCACGCGCCCGAAGCCGAGGGCGCGGGCCGCCGTCGTGAGCGCGGGCATGGCGGCGGGATCGTCGCCATAGGTGCGGAACAACAGCTCCGACGACAGGAGCACGCCGTGCGCGGCGCGCGGATCGGCGAGATCGACCGTCTCGGCCAGCGCCTGCAGGTTGCGGTGCAGGTCGGGCACGTTGCCCATGCTGTTCGCCGTGCCCCAGCCGTCGCCGCGCCGAGGATAGTCGACGCCGCCCTCCAGCAGCACGTCGCGCGCGAGGGCGAAGTGGTGCTGCAGCAGGGTGGAGCCGCTTTTGGGACCCCCGACATGCACGAAGAGCGTACGCAACGGCGAAACCTTTCCTAGACGGGCGCCTGCGCCGGAGCCTTGGCGCGCGGCGTGCAGGGACGCAAGGCGTGTCCGGCGCGGATCTTTTGCGCGAAGAGCCGGCTTGCGAGGCGAAGGGC
>JBCBYE010000034.1:0-14326 GCA_039816075.1 Pseudomonadota bacterium
CCTCGAAACTCGACAGCACCCGCAGGCGCACACCATATCGCATCGCCAGTTCGACCGAACGGGTCTGCAGCACCTTGGCCCCGAGCGAGGCCAACTCCAGCATCTCCTCGAACGCGATGCGGTCCAGCTTGCGCGCCTTGGCGCTGACCCTCGGGTCGGTGGTATAGACCCCATCCACATCCGTATAGATGTCGCAACGCTCCGCCTCAAACGCCGCCGCAAAGGCCACCGCGGTGGTGTCGCTGCCACCACGACCCAGCGTGGTGATCCGCCCCTCGGGGCTGACCCCCTGAAAGCCCGCCACCACCGCGACCTTCATGCCTTCGGCAAACTTGGCGATGATATTGTCGGTCGGGATCTCTTCGATCCGGGCCGATGAATGCGCCGACGTGGTCCGCAGCGGCACCTGCCAGCCCTGCCAGCTGCGCGCCGGCACGCCCATCTCCTGCAGCGTCAGGGCCATCAGACCGCTGGTCACCTGCTCGCCCGACGCCACCACCGCATCGTATTCGCGCGCATCGTAGAACCCCGAATGGTTCGCCCCCTCGGGCCGGGCCGCCTCGCGCACCCAGCCGACCAGCTCGTTGGTCTTGCCCGACATGGCCGACACCACCACCGCCACCTCGTAGCCGGCCTCCACCTCGCGCTTCACCTTCTGCGCGGCGGCGCGGATGCGGGCGGGATCGGCGACGGAGGTTCCGCCGAACTTCATGACCAGACGGGGCATGGAACGGGCCTTTTCGGGGCGGCGATGCGACGGCCCGCTCCCTAGCGCCCGGCGCCGGGGGCTGCAAGCCGCCCGCCCGCCCGCTATGACGGTCGCCCCGCTCCGCGCGCCACAGCAAAAGGACCCCTGCCATGACCTGGACCGTCTATCTCAGCGGCGAGATCCACACCGACTGGCGAGAGGAGATCGCCGCCGGCGCCGCCGCCGCCCAGCTGCCCGTGACCTTCACCGCGCCCGTCACCGACCACGCCGCCTCCGACGATTGCGGCGCGGCGATCCTCGGGGCCGAGCCCGACAAGGTCTGGCACGACCGCAAGGGCGCCCAGCTCAACGCCATCCGCACCCGCACGCTGATCGAAAAGGCCGACGTGGTCGTGGTGCGCTTCGGCGAGAAATACCGGCAGTGGAACGCCGCCTTCGATGCCGGCATCGCCTCGGCGCTGGGCAAGCCGCTGATCGTCCTGCATCAGGACGAGCACGCCCATGCCCTCAAGGAGGTCGACGCCGCCGCCCTCGCCGTCGCCAGCCGGCCGGAGCAGGTCGTGCAGATGCTCGACTACGTCCTCAACGGCCGCCTGCCGGGCTGATCGCGCCGACGAGGGCCGCCGGCAAGAACGCGCCGGCGCGGACCGCCGGCCCGAACGCCGCGCCGCGGACCGCCGGCCTGAACGTCGCGCCGCGCGCCGCCGGGGGGCTCAGCGCTCCTCGTCCGAGGTGAAGTGCTGGAACATGGCCGCGCCCATGGCGGCCAGGCTGCCGACCATCAGCAGGGCGGCGAGCCCTTCCAGCGCGGCCAGCACCGACAGGGGGGGAAGCGAGCCGGGCGCGGGGGACCGCCCGGGTTCGGCCTTCACGGCCAGCGTGAGGACCAGGTACAGGACCGAGGCGACGACGGTGAACTGCAGGGCGTTGACGAAGCGGCTCATCGACGATTTCTCCTCGGCGAAGCATGGGAGCAGGTGACGAGGAGAGGTATGCCCAAACCGATTTCGTCGCGAAACCTCCAACAAGTTTAAC
Organism: Pseudomonadota bacterium; assembly: GCA_039816075.1. Classification (GTDB taxonomy): domain Bacteria; phylum Pseudomonadota; class Alphaproteobacteria; order Rhodobacterales; family Rhodobacteraceae; genus Albimonas. The sequence continues at coordinate 1,745 of JBCBYE010000034.1, forward strand.
GGCATCGGCATCAAAGCTAACGCGATTTCGCCGCGCTCCCGAAACGCGCCCCGCACGCGTCTCGAACGCCCCTCGAACGCAAGCGGCCGGCCCGTCGCCGGGCCGGCCGCGCGTCTCATCGCCTCGCCGGGTCGAACGCGCCGAGCGCCCTCAGACGCTCCGCGCCCGCCGCCGCACCAGCGCCGCGATCCCGAACGCCGACGCCAGCATCGGCAGCGCCACCGGAACCGGCACGACGTTCACCTGGATCGCCACGTGGTCGGCGCCCGTATCGACGTTGGAATTGGCGCCAGCGCCGACCTCGAAGGCAAAGGAGTATTCGCCCACCGCATCGGGGTCGAACGGTCCGAACGCCGGCGCCGTCAGAACGCCCGGCACGGGCGTTCCCAGAAAGCCGAAGAACATGTTCTCCGATCCCTGAAGCAACATCTGCGTCTGGAACCGGACGCCGCCGTCACCGAGGTCGGCGAAGTTCAGCGAACCGTTGATGCTGATGGACCCCAGATCGGCCGCCGGCGTATCGGCGCCCGGATCGAAATCGTAGCGGAGCGACAGGTCGAAGTCCGACAGCACGCCGCCGCCGGAGCCCTCGACCGACGCGTAGAAGCCGAGGTTCCACAGCGCGCCCTCGAGGGACGACTCCCCGGCCCCGCCGAAGTTGGAGCCCCGGCCGGCCGTGTAGGTCCCCGCGCCATCGTTGGTGAGCTCAGGGTTGGAGTATCGCTGCGTCGCGATCAGTCCGAGGGTCAGCACGTCGCCCGTCACGACGCCGGATGCATCGACCGCGGCGAACGTCGAGAAAGCCGCCGGATCGTTCGGGATGCCCGAGCCGCCGAAGGTGGCGCCGGTCAGCTCCTCGAAGAACTCGGATGTCGGGCTGAAGCTCGTGGCATGGGCGGCCCCGGCGATCAGCACGGACGCGGCGGCAGCCGCCATGGCCTGAATCGGTCTCTTCATTTGTGCGCTCCCCTTGAATGCACCAATCATGATTTGTTTAGGGACCATAGCGTCTGATGAACGAACCGCAACCGCGCCGAGGCCGCAGGCCGTCGGAACCGCGGCCGTCAACCCTTCGTTCAGCTTTGCGGAACGTTCCGCAAGCCGCCCGAGATATGTTCGGACGACCGCGCCGAAACGTCCGGACGACCCGCGAAACCGGTCCGGACGACCCCGCGACGCGCCCGCCGCCGCCGCCGAATGCGTCCGGACGCATCGCGAAATTCGTCCGGACAGGTCGCGAAATCGGTCCGGACATCCCCCGAAATTCGTCCGGACAGGCCCGAACATTCGTCCGGACATCCCCGCGATCCGCCGCGCCGCCCGCCCGAATGCGTCCGGATCACCGCCCGAATGCGTCCGGACATCTGCCGCGAACGCCCGCGACTGGTCCGGACGACCGCGCCCGTCGCGCCGGGCCCGGCCGCGCCCCCCGAAACGCAGACGGCGCCCTCCGAGGCCGGAGAGCGCCGCCAAGTCATCGCAAGAAAAAGCCTGAGTCTCAGTGACCCAAGATCTGGCTCAGGAACAACTTCGTGCGGTCGGAGCGGGGGTTGTTGAAGAACTCCTCCGGCTCGTTCTGCTCGACGATTTGACCCTGATCCATGAAGATCACGCGATTCGCCACCTGCCGCGCGAAACCCATCTCGTGCGTTACGCAGATCATGGTCATGCCTTCCTCGGCCAGCGAGATCATGGTGTCGAGAACTTCCTTGATCATCTCCGGATCGAGGGCCGAGGTCGGCTCGTCGAACAGCATGATCCGCGGCCGCATGCACAAGGACCGCGCAATGGCCACGCGCTGCTGCTGACCGCCCGAAAGTTGCCCCGGGTATTTGTGGGCCTGATCGGGGATCTTCACCTTCTCCAGGAAGTGCATCGCAATGTCTTCGGCCTCTTTTCGGGGCGTTTTACGCACCCAGATCGGGGCCAGCGTGCAGTTTTCCAGGATCGTCAGGTGCGGGAACAGGTTGAAGTGCTGAAACACCATCCCCACTTCGGAGCGGATCTTGTCGATGTTCTTCAGATCATGGGTCAGCTCGATGCCGTCCACCATGATCTGCCCGGCCTGGTGCTCCTCCAGCCGGTTGATGCAGCGGATCAGCGTGGACTTGCCGGAACCCGAGGGTCCGCAAACAACGATGCGCTCCCCCCGGTTGACGGTCAGGTTGATGTCGCGCAGAACGTGGAACTCGCCGTACCACTTGTTCATCGCCGTGATGCCGATGGCGATCTCGTCGCTCACCTGCATTTGGGAGCGGTCGATCTGGCGGTCTTCTACGATGGCTTCGGCCATTTGTTTCGCTCCTTTGACTTAGCGGTGGTCGGTTTTCAACTTGGCTTCCAGGTAGGCCGCATAACGGCTCATCCCGAAGCAGGCGACGAAGAAGAACAGGCCCACGAACACGTAGAATTCCCAGACGATCCCGTTCCACGCGCTGTCGGCCCGGATCGTGCCGATCAGCCCCACCGGATCGAGCAGGCCGATCACGATCACCAGCGTGGTATCCTTGAACAAGCCTATGAAACTGCTCACGATATTCGGGATGGAGACCTTCAGCGCCTGGGGCAGGATGATCAGCTGCATCGACTTCCAGTAGTCGAGGCCCAGCGCGTCCGCCGCCTCGTACTGCCCCGAGGGCAGCGAGGCGAGGCCGCCGCGGATCACCTCCGCCATGTAGGCCGAGGCGAACAGCGTGACCATGATCACCACGCGAAGAATGATGTCCAAGTTGCTGTCAGGCGGAAAGAAATAGGCCAGCACCGTGTTCGCCACGAACAGCAGCGTGATCAGCGGCACGCCGCGGATGAACTCGATGAACACCACCGACAGCGTCTGGATGAAGATCAGGTTCGACCGTCGCCCCAGCGCCAGCAGGATGCCGAAGGGCAGCGAGATGGCGATGCCCGCCACCCCGATGATCACGCCCAGCAGGAACCCGCCGATGGACCGGCTCTCCACCGGCTCCAGCGCGACGAAGGGCAGGATCGCGTCGAAAAGCGAGGTGGCCCAACCCATTAGCGGCCCGAGGAACCACAGCACGGCCGCCACGGCCGCCGCCGCCAGGCCCCACAATCCGCCCTCGATGCCGAAGCGCGCGGGCAGCGTGCTCGCCACGCCGATCAGCGCGAAGCCGGCGACGAACATCGCCGGCCCCCAGATCGAGCCGCCCCAGATCAGCCAGTAGGCCACCACCGGGTAGACGGCGGAAAAGATCATGCCCTGCGCGCGGTAGGGCACGTTGTCGAACAGCACCGGCGCCAGCGCCACGAAGAGCAGGATGAAGGCCAGATTGGGCCTCCAGCGCAGCTCGGACGGGTAAAAGCCGTAGATGAACTGGTCGAACCGCTCCACGATGACGGCCCAGCAGGCCCCCTCGCCCAGCTCGCGGCACTCCTGCAGGCTGGAGGCGAACCAGACCGCATCCACGAAGGCCCACTGCACGATCCCCGGCAGCATCCAGGCGATCAGCGCCAGGGAGGCGAGGGTCAGGGCCGAGTTGAACCAGCCGTCGAACAGGTTCTCCTTCGCCCAGGCCGCCGCGCCGGATTTGCCGGCGGGCGGGGGCGAGGGCGGAACGCTCTCTTTCTGCACATAGGCGATGTCGGCCATGGCTCAGACCTCCCGCACGCGGTGGAAGAACGTCAGGTTCGGCCGCGTGCCGAACACCGTGTAGCCGATGATCGCCACGCGCAGCGCCAGCCCCGCGGCGAGGATCGTCACGAGGTTGAAGCCGTCGAAGACCATCGTCAGCGGAAAGCCGACCAGGATCGCCACGACGAAGGCCAGCAGCTCCAGCACCGCCATGTCGATGAAGCGGGCGTTCTTGAAGAGGCAGGTGACCAGCGCCGCGAAGCTGCCCATCAGCAGGAACAGCGCCGAGACCTGGTGCAGCGTCGACCAGGCGAAGTAGCTGGGCCGTATGTCGGAAATCCGCTCCACGAACACGTAGTGCAGCACCAGCAGCAGCGTCGCCGCGTAGAACAGCACGTAGAGGTTCAGCTCCCGCCGGATGCCGTAGGTCGGCTTCATGATGGCGTCGCCCTTCTTGAGCATCTCCCACTTGCCGGTGAGATGATCGACGAAGCTGAGCACTGAAAAGCCCATGCCGGTGGCCGAGGTCCGCTCCACCAGCTGGGCGTTCTGGTTGTAGAGGTTCATGATCGCCGAGATCGAGAGCGAGACGCTCAGATAGAACGCCATCAGCAGGAAGATCGTCTCGAACTCCTTGCCCGTCTGGTTCAGCGTGATGCCGCCCAGCGTGCCGGTGACGTCCATGTAGCCGACCAGCAGCGCCAGGGAGCTGTTCTTGGTCAGGTTCAGATACTGCGAGATCAGCGGCGGGATGATGATGCGCAGCGCCTGCGGCAGCACCACCAGGGACATGGTCTGGCCGGGCTGCAGGCCGAGGGCGGCGGCCGCCTCCGTCTGCCCCTTGGACACGGCCTGGATGCCGGCGCGCACGCTCTCGGCGATGAAGGCGCCGGTATAGATCGACAGCGCCAGCGTCAGCGCCACGTAGCTGTCGCGGGCGAAGATGCCGCCCTGGAAGTTGAAGCCGCGAAGCTCGGGGTATTCCAACCCGATGGGCATTCCGGCCAGGAAGAAGGCCGCCAGCGGCAGGCCCAGGATCAGGCCGAGCTGGGTCCAGAAGGTCGGAAAGGTCTCGCCCGTCGCCTGCTGCCGCGCCTTGGCCCAGCGCGCCACGATCACCGAGGCGATGATCCCCAGGATCAGCGCGGCGACCACCAGCCAGGAGCCCGCCCCCATCACCGGGGCGGGAAAGTAGAGGCCGCGGTTGGTCATCACGAAGGCGCCCGTCTCCAGCCCGCGGAACTCGCGGGGCTGGGGCAGCGTTTCGTTGATCAGGGCGGCGACCAGCAGGATCTGGATCAGCACGGGGATGTTGCGGACCATCTCGATGTAGACGGTCATCAGCCGCGCCACGATCCAGTTCTTGCTGAGGCGCGCCACGCCCGCCAGAACCCCGATGATCGTGGCCAGGATGCAGCCGACGAAGGCCACCAGCAGCGTGTTCATCATGCCGATGATCGCCGCGCGCGAATGACTGTCGCGCGAGGTGTACTCGATTGGCCGCTGGTTGATGTCGTAGGACGCCGGCGTCGTCATGAACGAAAAGCCGAACGTCTTGCCCAGCGCGGCGAGGTTGTCGACCACGTTCTGGACCAGGAAGTAGCCGACGAAGAAGACGCTGAAGAGCGCGAAGATCTGGATCGTGACCGAGCGGTAGCGCCCGTCGGTCCATAGCATGCCGAGGCGGAATGACTCGCTCGGCGGTTCCGTGACGGCCGCCATGGCGCCGGCTCCTATGTCCTGTCGCGCGTCCGATCCTCCCAGGAGCCGCCGGTTCGCCGGCATGCCGTGTCGGACGTCGTGTTATTGGAGGAAGGGCGCGCCGTTTCCGGCGCGCCCTGGTCGTTTCAGCCCGCGATCAGCGGAAGGGCGGGGCGTAGAGGATGCCGCCCTGGGTCCACAGAGCGTTCAGGCCGCGCTCCAGCCCGATGGGCGTGTCGGAGCCGATGAACTCGGCGAAGATCTCGCCGTAGTTGCCGCCCGCCTTGATCACGTCGACCACGAAGTCGCCGTCGAGGCCCAGCATCGCGCCGTACTCGCCCTCGGTGCCGAGCATGCGGTTGATCTCGGGGTTGTTGGTCGCGGCCGAGGCTAGCTCGTCCACGTTCTCCGAGGTGATGCCGATCTCCTCGGCGATGATCAGGGCGTTCAGCGTCCAGCGGACGATGTCGCCCCACTCATGGTCGCCGTGGCGCACCAGCGGGCCCAGCGGCTCCTTGGAGACGATCTCGGGCAGGATGACGTGCGCGCCCGGATCCTCGAAGGTCGAACGCGTGGCGGCGAGGCCGGAGGCGTCCGTGGTGTAGACGTCGCAGGCGCCGGCCAGATACTTCTGCTGCGCCTCGGCGTTGGTCTCGATCGGCACCGGCTCGTAGGCCATGCCGTTGACGCGGAAGAAGTCGGCCAGGTTCAGCTCGGTCGTCGTGCCGGTCTGGATGCAGACGGTCGCGCCGTCCAGCTCCGTCGCGGAGGAGACGCCCAGCTCGGACGGCACCATGAAGCCCTGACCGTCGTAGTAGTTCACGCCGACGAACTCGAACTTCAGGTCGACGTCGCGGCTGAAGGTCCAGGTCGTGTTGCGGGCCAGCATGTCCACTTCGCCCGAGGCCAGCGCGGTGAAGCGCGTCTTGCCGGTGGTCGGCGTGAACTTCACGGCGGTCGGGTCGCCGAACACGGCGGCGGCCACGGCGCGGCAGACCGCGATGTCGAAGCCCTGCCATTCGCCGTCGGCGTCCGTGTAGGCGAAGCCGGCGACGCCGGTGGAGACGCCGCACTGCAGGTGGCCCTTGGCCTTGACGTCGTCGAGGGTGCCGGCGGACGCGCCGCCGGCCGTCAGGCCGGCCGCGGCGAGGGCGCCGAGCAGAATGTTGCGGTTCATAGGAACACCTCTTCCTGTTGCGTCCGCCTCGTTCAAGGGGGCGGAACCACGGGGGCGGAGGGCCGTCGGCCCCCCGGCGCATGCACGGTTGCCTTGCGCATTTCGCAAACGCAAGACCCATCACGGACATTGAAGCGCCACGTCACGGAGCGTCAAGGCCGCAGCGCAGCCGACGTCGCGGCGCCTGCGTTTCAGGCGGGGACGATCGGGCGCCCGCCGCCACGGCGGCGCGCGGCCGAATTTCTGGGCGCCGGCGCGCCCGGCGCCCGCCGAAAGGGCGAAGGCGGGGGTTTTGGCGGCGAGGGGGCGTGACAGGCCGCAAGGGGTCGGTCCCGGACCTCGGCGGTCGGCCCGACCCCGCGCTGCGGCGCCGCGACCCTGTGCGGGAGAGGGGGCGGCGGCGACCCGGGCCGGCGGCCCGCCGCCGCCGTCGACAGCCCGGCGGAGGCGCCTCGCCCCGCAGCGCGGCGCGGAATCCTGGGCCGGCCCGGCGGCGCGCCGGCCACGCGCCGATTCCCGAGGGCGGCGCAGCCGCATTCCGCTTGTTCCCGCCGCGCGCCGCGTTGATGTTGCGTAAATCCGCGGGGCGGCCTTCGCCGCCTGCGCCAAAGGGCCGCCGCCGATCCGCCCCTTCGCCGCCACCGCCGTCGCGCTCGCCCTCGTCGGTTTCTCCACGTCGGCGGAGGCGGTGTCGGTGGGCTCCTACAGCTTCACCTACGCGCCCGGCTCCGGCCGCGTGTTCGACGGCGGCGGAGAGGCCAGGCGTTCGGATGACGGCCCGTTCGTGCAGTTCACCACCTTGTCCGGCAACTTCACCCCCCTTGCCGGAGAGACCATCGCCTTCGCGACGACCAGCGCAGGATCCGCGGGCTTCGACGGCGAGGGCTTCAGCGCCGGGGTCACGTTCCAGGTCGAGGACGACGATCTGGGCCGACCGCAGGCGCGGACCGTGAGACTGTCGGCGGCGGCGGGGCTGTCGAGCATGGTAGTCTCGGTGGACGTGACCAACCCGACATTGCCGATCCCCGTCGTGGAAACGTTCCGCACCGCCTTCGACGAGGGCGGCTTCGAGCCCGAGGCCTTCACCTTCGAGACCGATGTGACGCCGGCGCCGTTTCCCTATGAGGGGCGGTTCATCGCCTTCTACGCGTTCGCCGGCGGCGACGTGGTCGAGCCGGAGATGACCGGGCGCATCGACGCGGATGGCGAAACCATTCCGCAAGTCAACGTGCAGGGCGTCTCCGTGAACGGCGAGGCGGTCGAGATCGACGCGCCGGGCACGCTCAAGGGCAGCGACGTGAACGCCGTCTTCGCCGGCGGCGGGTTCGACGACGGCGTTTCGCTGTCAGATTTCGGCCTGACGGCGGCCGATTTCGGCCTGACGCCCGGCGAGGACATCTTCGACATCGACCCGGCGACCCTGAACCCGGCCGATCTTGGCCCGGCGGCGATCGCCTTCCTGGCCTCCCCCACGCTCTCGCGCAGCGGGCTGGGCGTGGACATCTTCTTCTGCGCGGCCTCGCCGGATTGCGGACAGAGCTTCGGCTTCGACGACGACGGCCTTGCGGTGGCGCCGATCGGCGAGACGGTGGTCGGCGAGGCCTACGTTGCGGCGCGCTGGACCCTCCTGCCCACCCCCGTCCCCCTCGGCGGTGCGCTGCTGATCTCCGCCGTCGGCCTCGCGGCCCTGCGCGCCCGCCTCAGCCGCCCAGCGGCAGCCGGCTGACCAGCGCGAACGGCTTCGCGTCGCCGGGGTCGCCGTAGACGGCGATCTCGGCCACGGGGAGCGGCGCGGCGCACAGGGGGGCGACGCGGGGGGCGAGGGCCCGCGCGACCTGGGCGAGATCGTCCGGCGCCAGGGGGCCGGACAGCGTCAGGTGGAAATCGAACTCCCCCATCACATAGGGATAGCCCCAGCGCGTGAGGTTCGCCTCCTGCGCCTCGGTCAGACCGGCCTTGCGGCGGCGGGCGAGCTCGGCCGGTTCGGGCGGCGCGCGGAAGGCGTCGAGCTGTTCGACGCAGGCGGCGGCGAGGGCCGTCATGGGGGCGCAGGGCGCGGAGAGCCGCAGCGAGGCGAAGCGCCGATCGGCCACGAGGCGCAGGGGCGGGGCCTCGAACGGCGCCGTGCGGGCGGCGAGAGCTTCGGCCGCGGCGATCAGCGCCTCGGGCGCGGCGCCCTCGGCCAGCGCGAAGGGCGGCTTGAGCGTGGCGTGAAAGCCGTAGCGGCGCGGCGTGGCGGTGAGGTCTTCGAGGGGGGCGGGCAGCCCCTCGACCGGCGGCTGCGGCGCGGGCGCGTTCGCCTCGGCGTCCCAGCCCAGCCAGGCGGAGCCGAAGCGCCAGAGCGGCGAGCCGGCTTGGGGCGCGAAGTAGATCGCGAAGCGCGAGACGTCGGAGAGCGGGATCATGGCGCGTCGGCTCCTTGCTCGGCGGGGCCGCGCGGGGCGGCGGCGCCTTGCCTGACGGTTCGGCCCGGGCCGGCGAAGGGCGCGCCCCGCCCCGGCCCTAGGAGGCCCCGGATCAGGTCCGGGGCGACGGTCGCGGGGCGACGCAGCGGCGGTCGCCGCCCGCCCCGGCGACGCCAGCCGCCGCCGGACTTGGCCTTGAGGCCCCGGCGGACTTGGCGTTGAACGCCGTGGCGCGACCCGCCGCACGCTCGAAGCGGCGCCCCTCGGGCGCTTCCCCAGCAAAAGCGATCTTCCCCCAATCCCGAACCGACGCCGAAAACCGGGCGCCGGGCCGGCGCAGCCGGCCGCGGACCGAGCGGGGGTCCTCCCCCCGAGGGCCGCTCCCCCGGGAAAGGAGCGCGCCGCTCAGCCGGAGAACGCCACGCAGGTCTGCGTCTGCTCGCCCAGCCCCTCGATGCCCAGCTTCATCGTATCGCCGGCCTTCAGAAAGCGCTGGGGCTTGAAGCCGGCGCCCACGCCCTCGGGCGTGCCGGTGGCGATGATGTCGCCGGGCACCAGCCGCATCTTGCGGGACATGTAGCTGATGCATTCGGCCACCGAAAAGATCATGTCCTTGGTGGAGCTGTCCTGCACCCGCTCGCCGTTGTGGTCGAGCCAGACATGCAGCGCCTGGGGGTCCGGCACCTCGTCGGCGGTGACCAGCCAGGGGCCGGTCGGGCCGAAGCCCGGAGCGGATTTGCCCTTGGTCCAGGTCGGTCCCTGCTCCAGCTGCCATTCGCGTTCGGACACGTCGTTGACCACGCAATAGCCCGCGACGCAGGCGAGGGCGTCGGCCTCCGACACATGTTCGGTCACCTGGCCGATGATCACGCCCAGCTCCACCTCCCAATCGGATTTCACGCTGTCCTTGGGGAGGGTCAGGTCGTCGTCCGGCCCGGCCAGCGCCGAGGCGGCCTTGATGAAGAGGATCGGCTCGGTGGGGATGGGGGAGCCCGTCTCCTCGGCGTGCTTGCGGTAGTTGAGGCCCACGCAGTGGAAGGTCGGTGCCCAGGCCACGCAGGCCCCGATGCGCTCCGGCGTCACCTGCGGCAGCGAGGCCGGATCGATGGCGCGCAGCTTGTCCAGCGCCCCCAGCGACACCGACGGGCCGGCGAAATCGTCCACATGGGCCGACAGGTCCCGCACGCCGCCCTCGGCGTCCAGCATCCCCGGCTTTTCGGCCCCTGCGGGGCCCCAGCGCAGCAGTTTCATGGTCTCTCCTCCCTCGTTGCGTCGTCAGCCCAGCTCGATGACCAGGCAGGTCGTGGTTCCGGTGGCGTAGAGCTTGCCGTCCTCCGCCCCGGTCAGGCGCGCCTCGGCCGTCGCGGTGCGGCGGCCCAGATGCACGATCTCGCCGGTGGCCAGCACGTCGCCGGTGCTCTCGTGCAGGGCGCGCACCAACCCGACCTTGTATTCCAGCGTGGTGTAGACCTTGCCCGCAGGCAAGGCCGAGTGCACCGCGCAGCCCAGCGCGCTGTCGAGGATGGCGCCGAACCAGCCGCCATGGACCGAGCCGATGGGGTTGTAGGCCTTGAAGCTCGGGCGGCCGCGAAAGACGGCGCGCCCCTGCCGCACGTCCTCGAGCCAGAAGCCCAGGGTGCGGGCGATGGGCGCCGCCGGCAGCTCGCCCCGCTGCAGGGCCTGCATGTATTGCAGGCCGGTCAGATGCGCGACGTCGCGCGGATCGGCCATCTGCGTCAGGTCCTTGACATAAAGGCCGGGCTGGGGGGCATCGGTCATGGGGCGGCTTTCGTGAAGGGGCGGCTTTGGTGAAGGGACCGCTGTCTGGGAGGAGGCGGGGCCCTGGCTCAGGGCTCGGCCAGCAGGTCGAGAAAGCGGCGGGCGAAAAAGAAGTCGTCGCGCTTGATCTGCGCGGCCGCGGCGGCCTCGGCATCCTCGCCCCAGCGTTCGGTCTGAAAATCCTCGTCGATGCGCGAGGCGGTCCAGGCCGCCTCGGCCGTCAGGCGCCCTTCGGCGACGGCGAGGCCCAGCACCAGCGATCCGGACAGCGCCACCAGATCATGCAGCGCCACCAGCTGAAACGGCGTGCGGGCGCGCACGGCGGCGCCGAGGGCGGCCAGCGCCTCGGGCGGCTGATCCACATGCATCACGCCCTCGGCGCAGATCAGGCGGGCGCCGAAGGCCTCCGCTGCCCAGTCGAGCGCCGGATCCCAGGCGGCGGATTGCCGCGCGATCAGCGAGCCCGGGCCGGGCGCGCGGTAGCACAGCAGGTCCGAGCCGGCATACTCGGTCAGAAGCGCGGCGATCGGCTCGAACTCCCGCCCCGCCCGGTCGAGCCCGGTGTTGATCGCGCGGGTCACGGGCATGGTCCGCGGGTCGGGGGTTTCGCCCTGGGCGCTCCACTCCGCCGCCGCCGCCTCGGCCGCCGCGCGGCAGGGGGCGGCGAAGGGCGCGCCCAGCGGCGTGCGCAGGGGCCTGCCGTCGAGCGCGACGGCGAAGCCGGCGTCGCTTTCGCGCGCTTCGGCGGCGGTCCAGAAGCGGCGCAGCGGGGTTTTCATGCGGCGGCGTCCCGGGGCAGGCGGGCGTCGAGGACCGCGTCGAGCGCCTCGAACCGGTCGATCACCGCCTCGGCCCCCGCGGCGCGCAGGGCGTCGGCGTCGTGGTAGCCCCAGGCGACGCCGATGGCGAACAGACCGGCGCTGCGGGCCATCTGCATGTCGTAGCTGCTGTCGCCGACCATGGCGGCGCGGCCCGCCTCGACGCCGGCGTCGCGCAGCGTCGCCTGCAGCATCGACGGATGCGGCTTGGAGGGGTGCAGATCCGAGGTCTGAAGCGTCTGAAAAAGCCCGTCGAGCCCGTGGGCGGCCAGGGCGTGGTCCAGTCCGCGGCGCGCTTTGCCCGTGGCGACGCCCAGCAGGGTGGCGGGCTGCGCGGCCAGACGCCGCAGCGCGGCGCGGGCGCCGGGATAGAGGGGCGAGGCGGCCTCGCCGCCGCTGTCCTCGCGCTGGGCGCGGAAGGCGCGGCGGTAGGCGTCGACCAGGGCCTCGGCCCGGGGCCCCGGCAGATCGGGGGCGAGGCGGCGCACCGCCTCGGGCAGAGAGAGGCCGACGATGGAGAGGATGGCGGCGTCGGGCGGCGCGGCGCGGCCGACGGCGTCGAAGCCGCGGCGCATGGCGGCGAGGATGAAGGCCTGGCTGTCGATGAGCGTGCCGTCGACGTCGAAGACGACGAGGCGCAGCGGCGCGTCGACGTGGGACGCGGCGGCTGCGGGATCGGACGGGACCGGGTCGGACGGGGTCGGATCGGACGGGGCCGGATCGGACGGGGCCGGATCGGACGGGGCCGGATCGAACGGGGCGGGATCGAACGGGGCGGGATCGAACGGGGCGGGATCGGACAAAGCGGGGACCGGGACGATTGCGGAGGCGGGCTGAGCGCGGGGATCCGGCCGGTCGGGGGCCCTGACGTCGACCCGCGAAGAGGTAGCCGCGGCGCCCAAGCCTGTCCAGCGACGCGGCCCGCGCCGCTGCCCGAGACGCACGCGTCCGCCCCGCGCCGAGGCGCCCCTCGGACCAAGTCCGGAGGCGCCGGTCGCGAGCCGACGCGCGGCGCCCGCCAAACGACGCATCGTCAGCAAGCGCCGCCCTCAGGCACGAAGGCGAGTCGTCGAAAGGGTCAAGGCTCGCAAGCCGAAGGCGCAGCGACCG
>JBCBYE010000762.1:0-2058 GCA_039816075.1 Pseudomonadota bacterium
ATCAGCGGCTTGGGGCGATACGCGGTCTCTTCCGCGAAACGCGTCCCCTTGCCGCCCGCCAGCACAGCGACTTTCACAGCCACGCACCCCCCTCGCAATTCGCCGCCACAAATCTGACGCTTCGTGAGGAGTCGAGTCAATACAAATGAACGGAATCGACAGACTTCCGACGTCGCCGAGGCGGCATCGGACCGGATTTCGCCTTGATTCTCAATGGATCAGCGACCCGCCGTTCACGTCCACCTCCGACCCCGTCACATAGGCCGCAAGGTCGCTCGCCAGGAACAACGCCGCGCCGGCCACGTCCTCCGCCCGGCCGATGCGGCCCAGCGGCGTGGCCTCCAGCACCGCGCGCTCCTGCGCCGCGCTCAGCTTGCCCGCCGTGATGTCTGTCGCGATCAATCCGGGGCACAGCGCATTGACCCGGATGCCCTCGCCCGCCAGCTCCCGCGCCGCGGCCTTGGTCAGGCCCAGCACCCCCGCCTTGGCCGCCGAGTAATGCGGCCCGCCGAAGATGCCGCCGCCCCGCTGGGCCGAGACCGAGCTGAGGTTCACCACCGCCCCGCCGCCCCGCGCCCGCATCAGCGGCACGCAGGCCTGGATCATCTGCAACGTCCCCCGCAGCGACACGTCCAGCACCGCATCGTACTCGCCCGGCCCGATCTCCATCAGCGACAGCGGCTGCGTGATCCCCGCATTGTTCACCAGCACGTCGAGCCCGCCCCAGGCCTCGCGCAGCGCCTCCGCCGCCCCGGCGCAGGCCTCCGCGCGCGTCACGTCGCAGCGCAGCCCCAGATGCCCTTCGCCCGGCAGATCCTCCGCCGCCGCGCGCGACGCGCCCGCCTCCAGGTCCAGCACCGCCACCCGCGCGCCATGCGCCGCGAACAGCCGCGCCATGGCCCGGCCGAGGCCCCGCGCCGACGCCGCGCCCGTCACCGCCGCGCAGCGCCCCTCCAGCAGCCCGCGTCCCCCGCCGCCCAGATTGGCCGGCGCGCTCACAGCCACCCCCGGATCCGCGCCGCCACCTGCGCCGTGGATATCCCGTACATCTCATGCAGCGTCGGCAGCGCCCCGGCCTCCAGAAACGCATCCGGCAGCCCGATCATGCGAAAGCCGGCCGGCGTCGCGCCGCCGCGCAGCAGCGCGCCCGCCACCGCCTCGCCCAGCCCGCCGATCACCGAATGGTTCTCCGCCGTCACCACCAGCCGCCCGCCGGCCGCCGCCTCCGCCCGGATCGTCGCCTCGTCCAGCGGCTTGATGGTGGGCGAATGCAGCACCGCCGCCTCGATCCCGTCCGCCGCCAGCAGGTCCGCCGCATCCAGCGCCCGCATCGTCATGATGCCGGAGGAGACGACCAGCACGTCCGCGCCCTCGCGCACGATCTGCGCGCGCCCCAGCTCGAACCGGTACTCCGGCGCCCGCCGGCCCAGCACGTTCGGCACGCGGCCGCGCAGCAGCCGGCAATAGACCGGCCCGTCATGGGCCGCCATCGCCGGCACCGCGCCGCGCAGGTCCACCGCATCGCACGGATCGAGGATCGTCATCTCCGGCAGGCCGCGAAAGATCGCCATGTCCTCGGTCGCCTGATGGCTCGGCCCATACCCCGTCGTCAGCCCCGGCAGCGCGCAGCACAGCTTCACCGGCAGCCCCTCCTCCGCGATCGCCATGGCCACGAAATCGTAAGCCCGGCGCGAGGCGAAGACGGCGTAGGTCGTCGCGAAGGGCAGAAACCCCTCATGCGCCAGCCCCGCGGCGGCGGAGACCATCGCCTGCTCCGCCATCCCCATCTGGTAGAAGCGATCCGGAAACGCCTCGGCGAAGACATGCAGGTCCGTGTATTTCGACAGATCCGCCGTCAGCCCCACCACGTCCTCGCGCGCGCGCGCCAGCGCCGTCAGCGCATGGCCGAACGGCGCGTCCTCGGTCTCGTAGCCCTCCGCCTCGAGGCTGGCGATCATGGCCGAGGTCTTGGCGCCGCCGCCCTTCGGCGCCGTCCGCGCCTCGTATCTGCGCGCCCGTGCCGCCCGGGTCATGCCGGCCTCCCCTCGTCCAGCTCCG
>JBCBYE010000664.1:0-2544 GCA_039816075.1 Pseudomonadota bacterium
CGAGGAGCTCTCCGCCTCCCTCGCCCGCGACGCCCTGACCGAAGCCGCAGCCCTGGAGACGGAGCGCAGCCAGGTGCGCGCCCAACTTGAAAAGGTGGAACTGCGCCTCTCGCGCCTTGCGATCCGCGCGCCGGTGGACGGACGGGTGCAGTCCCTGGCCGTGCGCGGACCCGGCCAGGTCGTCGCCCCCGGCCAGGTCGTGGCCGAGGTGGTGCCGAACGACGGGCGCATCCGCGCGCGGGTGGAGGCGCCGGCCTCGCGCATCGGCGCGCTCAGCGTCGGGCAGACCGCCTTCGTGCGCGTGCACACTTTCGATTCCGCCCGCTTCGGCGCGATCGAAGGGCGCGTCGACGGCATCTCGCCCTCCTCCACGCCGACCGAACGCGGCGAGCCGGTCTACGAGGTCTTCCTCGCCCTCGCCGCCGATCACGTGGGACCGCAGGAGGCCGGCCGCCGCCTGGCCCCGGGCATGACGCTCGACGCCGATCTCGTGGGTCATGAACGCAGCGTGCTCGGCTACCTGCTCAAGCCCATCCGCGTGCTGCGCGACCGCGCGCTGAGCGAACCCTGAGCCGCCGCGACCCGACGGGAGAGACCGAGCGATGATCCATCCTCTGATGCCGTTCGCCGGCGCCTCCGCGCCCGGCGCCCCGTCCCGCGCGCAGCGTTCGACCGATCCTGAATCCCGATCCGGCGTCGAAGGGGCGGCGGCGGTCAGCGAAGGCATGGCCAAGGCCGCATCGCTGTCCCTGCTGTTCGCCTTCGCCGACGATCAGGCCGTGGCCGAAGCGGGCATTGCGCCGGAGGCCGCCTCCGGCATGACCTCGCCGCCGGAGGCGTTGTCCCTGCCCGCCGGCTTCTCGGGTCCCGACCCGCTGCCGCCCCTGCCCTCCGCCGGCCCGACCGCCGACGGCGAGGGCGGACCGGATGCGGCCGCGCAATCGTCCTTCGCCGCCGCCTCGTCCATGTCCTTCGGCGCGCCCGGCGCCTTCGGTTCCATGTCGGTCCTGAGCCCGTCGGCCGAGGGCGCCGGCCCCATCGAAGCGACGGTCGACCCCGCCGGCCCCGCCGATCCGGCGCTCAGCGGCGACGCGCCGCCTGCGCCGCAGGGCGGCGGCGGACGCGCGGCGCCCGGCGGCGCCTCCGCCCGAGCCGGCGACGGCGACGACCCGGCCTCTCGCGCCCTGGACCCGGACGATCCCGCCGACGGCGGCGGCGAACCGCGCGCCGGCGACTCTCCCGACGATCGAGCCGCGCGCCGCGACGACGACCAGCCCGGCGACGGCGATGGCGATGGCGATGGCGACGGCGACGACAGGTCCTCGCCGGTCGAAGACGGGCCCGGCGACGAAACGGAAGGCGTCGAGGACACCCCGCAGGACGACGGAACGCAGACCCCGCCGACGCCGGACGAGGAGAACGACGCGGGCCAAGAGTCCGCCGACGACGATGGAGAGGAGACGGCGGTCGACGACGACGCGGCCGATGGGTCCGGCGCCGATGGCGAAAACCGGGATGCAGACCGAGACCAAGTGGACGATGCGTCCGGCGAAGACGATGCCTCCGCTCCGACCCCCGGCGACCAAACCGATGATCCTGACGCTCCCCCGCGTGGCGGCGAGGATCGCGATGAGACGTCCGACGACGGGTCCGATGAGGCCGAGGCCGAGCCCGACGGAGAGGGCATAGGGACGGATGCGCCGGATGGCGGCGCAGGGGAGGATGCGCCAGATGGCGGCGCGGAGGTCGATGCGCCCCAAGCTGGCTCCGACGACGGGTCGGGAGAGGCCACGGACGCCGAGGCGTCCGACGAAAGCTCAGATGCCGGAGACCCGGACGACACCGACGCTTCGGGCGACGGCCCCGGCCGTGGCGGCCACGACGGCCTAGGCGATAACGACGGCGACGACGACCCGGACGAAAACGTCGGCGACGACGATGATGTTGCTCACGATCCGGCGCCTGCGCCGGAGGAAACCATTGTCGATGACGAAGGCGCTCTGACCGACGACGACCCGCAAGACGAAGACGGCCCCGCCCCGGGCGCCGGCCAGGACGTCGGCGGACCGACCGAGGAGAGCGAAGTCCCCGAGGATGATGGAGCGTCGGGCGACGACTCCGGACCGGGCGACGACGACGACGCGGAAGAGGAGGGCGGCCCCGACGCCGCTGATGACCCCGACGACGCCGACGACGCCGACGACGCCGATGATACCGACGGCGCCGGCGGAACTGACGGCGATCCGGGCCCGTCGCCGGAGGAACCCGAAGGCGACGACGAAGACGCTCCGGCCGGCGACGACCCGGACCCTCAGGACGAAGACGGCCCCGCCCCGGGGACCGGCCAGGACGTCGGCGGACCGACCGAGGAGGGCGAAGTCGCCGAGGATGACGCAGCGTCGGGCGACGGCTCCGGCCCAGGCGACGACGACGCCGAAGAAGTCGGCCCTGACGAAGACGGCGACGGCGACGCGTCGGCCGACGACGCGCCGCCGCCGCCGCCGGCCCCGCGGACGCTCTCCATCGCCGATGCCGACGACGGCG
>JBCBYE010000150.1:0-8324 GCA_039816075.1 Pseudomonadota bacterium
CGCGCCCGCCGCCGGCGCGGCGCCGACCCGCGATCTGGCGGCCGGCGCCCTCGCCATCCAGCTGGGCGCCTTCAACACCGAGGCGATCGCCCGCGACCAGTGGCGCCGCCATGCGGCACGCAACGCCGATCTGCTGTCGGGCCTGAGCCATGCGGTGACCACGGTGCAGTCGGGCGGCCGCACGCTCTACCGTCTGCGCGCCGGGCCGATGGCGTCGCGGGCGCGGGCGCAGGAGCTGTGCGCCGCGCTCAAGGCCCGCGGCGACGCCTGCATCACCGCGCGCGTGCGGTGATCGGTTGAGCGCCCGGGCGATCATCTTCGGCTGCTCCGGCCCGGCGCTGGGGGCCGAGGAGTCCGCGTTTCTGCGCGATGCCGACCCCTGGGGCTTTTGCCTTTTCGCGCGAAACTGCGAGACGCCGGACCAGATGCGCCGGCTGACCGACGCGCTGCGCGAGGCGGTGGGCCGCGACTGCCCCGTGCTGATCGATCAGGAGGGCGGGCGCGTGCAGCGCATGCGCGGGCCGGTCTGGCGCGATTTCATGTGGACGCCCAAGCTGCGCGCCGGCTTCGCGGCCGAGGCGGTGGACGAGGCGCTGGCGCTGCGCTTCCGCCTGATCGCGCACGAGCTGGCGGAGGTCGGCGTGGACGTGAACGCCATGCCGCTGCTGGACGTCGCGCGGCCGGAGACCGATCCGATCATCGCCGACCGGGCGCTGGGCGCGACGCCGGAGGAGGTGATCCGCCGCGGCCGCATCGCGGTGGAGGCGCTGGGCGCCGGCGGCGTCGCGCCGATCCTCAAGCACATGCCCGGCCAGGGCCGCGCCACCGGCGACACCCATACGGACCTGCCGCGCGTCGCCGCGCCGCTGGAGGCGCTGCGCGAGACCGACTTCGCGCCCTTCCGCGCCTTCGCCGACCTCGCCATGGGCATGACCGGCCACATGGTGCTGGAGGCGCTGGACCCGGACGCCCCCGCCACCCAGTCCGCCGCCTGCATCCGCGCGATCCGCGAGGACATCGGCTTCGGCGGTCTGCTGATGACCGACGATCTGGGCATGGACGCGCTGGCGGGCACGCCGGCCGACCGCTCCGCCGCGGCGCTGGCGGCGGGATGCGACGTGATCCTGCACTGCAACGCGACGCGGGACGAGGCGATCTCGTCCCTCTCGGTCGTGCCGGAGCTGTCGGGCGCGGCGCTGTCGCGGGCCGAGGTGGCGCTGGCCGCCCGCGGCGGGGCGCAGGATTTCGACCCGGCCGAGGCCGATGCGCGCCTGAAGGCGTTGACCGGGGAGGGCGCCGATGCCTGATTTCACGCTGCCGCCCCTGGTGCGCGACGTGCCCGACGGGCGCACCGGCGCCATGACCGAGGACGCCCGCGCCGAGGCCGCCGCGCTGGTGGTGGACGTCGATGGCTACGAGGGGCCGCTGGACCTGCTGCTGACGCTTGCGCGCACGCAGAAGGTGGACCTGCGGCGGGTGTCGATCCTGCAGCTGGCCGAGCAGTATCTGGTCTTCGTGGAAGAGGCCAAGCGCCTGCGCATCGAGCTGGCCGCCGACTGGCTGGTGATGGCCGCCTGGCTCGCCTACCTCAAGTCCCGCCTGCTGCTGCCGCCCGAGCCGACGGAGGAAGGGCCCAGCGCCGAGGACATGGCCGCGCGCCTCGCCTTCCGGCTGGAGCGGCTGGAGGCCATGCGCCGCGCCGGCGCGCGGCTGATGGGGCGCGACCGCCTCGGCCGCGACGTCTTCGCCCGCGGCGCGCCGGAGATCGTGGAGACGCGGCGCATCGTCGAGCATGACGCCACGCTGATCGACCTGCTGCGCGCCTACAGCCGCATCCGCACCAAGGACGACTACGCGCCCCTGCACATGGAGCGCGAGCCGGTTCTGACGCCCGAGGCCGCCATCGCCCGCCTGCGGGGGCTGATCGAGCCGGGCATGACGTGGCGGCGGCTGATGAGCTTTCTGCCCGAGGACTGGCGCGAGGACCCCAGGCGCCGCCGCTCCGCCGTCGCGGCCAGCTTCGCGGCGATGCTGGAGCTGGCCCGCCGCGGCGAGGTCGAGATCCGGCAGGATGGAACCTTCGGCGAGATCACGCTTCGCGCGAAAGTGGACGCTGAGCCATGATGGACCAAATCTTTCCCGGATCGTCCGATCCCCTGTTCCGTGCTCCCCCATTGGCGGAACAGGAACGCATGATCGAGGCGATGCTCTTCGCCTCGCCGGTCCCGCTGACCTTGGCGGAACTGGAGGCGCGTCTTCCCCATGGATGCGCCCCGCGCGAGGCGATGGAGCTGTTGCGTAAGCGATACGAGGGGCGTGGCGTCACCCTCGTGCGCGTCGGCGAAGGCTGGGCCTTCCGCACGGCGCCGGATCTGGCGTTCCTGATGCAGCGCGAGGTGGTGGAGGAGCGGCCGTTGAGCCGCGCCGCCATCGAGACGTTGGCCATCATCGCCTATCATCAGCCGGTCACCCGGGCGGAGATCGAGGAGATCCGCGGCGTGGCCGTGTCGCGCGGCACGATCGACCTGCTGATCGAGAAGGGCTGGGTGCGGCTGGGCCGCCGGCGGATGACGCCGGGCCGGCCGGCGACCTTCGTGGTGACGGACGGCTTTCTCGACCATTTCAGCCTTGCCAGCGCCAAGGACCTTCCCGGCCTCAAGGAGCTGCGCGAGGCCGGTCTGCTGGAGCGGACCCCGCCCGGAGAGGTCGGCGAGGCGGAGGAGGACGGCGATCAGCCCGGCATGTTCGCCGAAGAGGACTGACGCCGCTCGACGCGGCGCCGCAAGGGGAGACATCGCGATGACCACGCCCGAAGACCGCCTGGAGGCGCTCGGCCTGACCTTGCCGGCCCCGGCGATGGATCCGCCGGGCGTGAAGCTGCCCTTCGTCTTCGTGAACGTGCGCGGCGACCGGGCCTTCGTGTCGGGTCATCCCGCGCAGGGGCCGGACGGCGCGATCATCGGGCCCTACGGCGTGCTGGGGGTCGACATGACGACCGAGCAGGGCTATGCCGGGGCGCGTCAGGTGGCGCTTTCGGTGCTGTCGAACCTGCGGGCGGAGATCGGCGATCTCGGCCGCGTCGCCGGCTGGGGCCGCGTCTTCGCCATGGTGACCTCCGCCCCCGGCTATACCGAGCAGCACCTGGTCGCCAACGGCTTCAGCGACCTGATCCTCGAGGTCTTCGGTCCCGAGGTCGGGCGGCACTCGCGCAGCGCCGTCGGGGTCGCGGCCCTGCCGCTGGGCTTTGCGATGGAGGTGGAGGGCGAGGTCCTGCTCCGCCCCTGAGGCGCGGCGCGGGCTGTCGCGCGCCCCGAGCGCACGCTCCTTCGGAGCGGGCGCCGGCCCGCCCGCCATCCTTCGCGCCGCGTTCAGCCGATCGCCAGCATTCGCCAGACCGGGGTCCTCGCGTCTTCGGCGTGTTGGAGATCCCAATGGCTGTCGAGGAGGTCGGGATCGTCGTTCCAAGCGAGGAAGCCCCAAGAGTCCATCCTGAGCTCGATGGCACCGTTGTCGCGCATGGCGAAGTCGGTGACTTCAACACCGACCAAGAGGCTGCTGATGTAACCTGCATAGTTGAACCGAGCGACGCAGGTCGGCGTTTCGACTGCTGCGGAAAGAGCGTCGAAGTCCGGTTCAGGCCACTGAGGCGCGTCTTCGATGCACCGCATGGCTCCGCCGAGGGAGAGACGCCATAGACCGATAGAGCGCGCGAAGAACTCCAGCTCGATGCAGGTGTAGCCGATCCGCACCCCAGCAAGCTTGGAGCCGACAAAGGCCGAGATGACTTCGTGGAGTTCCAAGTCCTGCATGTCTTTGGTCACGGCGCGGCGAACTGCTTGCCGAGCTTGAGGGCCTGACCCTGGTAGTTCGACGCGAGGTCCGCTCCGTAGAGCACGTCGGGCGGCTCGGCCATGCGCTCGTAGACGAGGCGGCCGACGACCTGGCCGTGCTCCAGCGCGAAGGGGGCCTCGTAGCAGCGGACCTCGAGCACCCCGCGGCTGCCCGCCCCGCCGGCCTCGGCATGCCCGAAGCCGGGATCGAAGAAGCCGGCGTAGTGCACGCGGAATTCGCCGGCCATGGCGAGGTAAGGCTGCATCTCCGCCGCGTAGTCGGGGGGGATGCACACCGCCTCGCGGCTCATGAGGATGTAGAAGGCGCCGGGGTCCAGGATCAGGCCGCCGCCGGGCGCGGGGACCAGCGGCTCCCAGAAATCGCGGGGGGCGTAGGCGCCGAGACGGTCGAGGTCGATCAGGCCGGTATGGGGCTTGGCCCGCCAGCCGACGGGGCCGTCGCCGGGCGCGGTCAGGTCCACCGAGAACGCCAGGCCGTCGTCGATGACCGGTTCGACGTCGACCAGGGGTTCGGCGGCGTGCAGGGCGCGCAGGTCGGCATCGGACAGGGACGCCTCGCCGCGGCGCAGGCGGATCTGGTTGAGGCGCTGGCCCGGGCGCACGAGGACCGAGAAGCTGCGGGGACTGATTTCGGCGTAGAGCGGACCGTCATAGCCGGGTTCGATGCGGTCGAACTCCTCGCCATGATCGGTGATCAGGCGCGTCAGAAGGTCCAGCCGCCCGGTGGAGCTTTTGGCGTTGGCGGCCCCGGCGACGTCGGCGGGCAGGCGGAGCCGCTCCATCAGCGGCACGAGATAGACGCAGCCGGTTTCCAGCACCGCGCCGCCGTCGAGGTCCATCGCGTGCATGGCGAAGCGCTGCAGCCGCTGCTCCACGGTGAACTCGCGGCCGGCGAGGAACGAGGCGCGCACGCGATAGGCGCGCGGGCCGAGGCGCAGATCGAGGCTGGCGGGCTGCACGAGCGCGTCCGGTACGCCGCCCTCGGCGGCGATGCGCCCCTCGGCGGCGAGGGCGCGCAGGGCCTGGGCGGGCAGGACGCCGGGGGGGGTCATGCGGGGGCGCCTGAAACGACGGAACGCCGGCCCGCGGGGGCCGGCGTTCCCAAGTTGGTCGGGCTGGCGAGATTCGAACTCACGACCTTCCGTCCCCCAGACGGACGCGCTACCAAGCTGCGCTACAGCCCGCGACGCGTGTGGATTATGCGCTCGCGCCCCCCGGTGCAAGGGGGGCGTCGGCCGACGGATCAGCCTTTGGCGGCGGGGTCGCCGTCGCCCCGGCGCAGGCGCGCGCGCAGGGCCTCCAGCCGGGCGATGGCGTCGGAGACCCTGGCGCTGTCGGCGGTTTCGGCCGCGGCGGCCGGCGGGGCGCCGGGCGTCGGGGCAGCCCCGCCCGGGACCGCGCCCGAGAAGGCGCCGCGGACGGCATCGGGCGCGACGGCGGCGTCGCCGTTGACCGCGGCGGGGTCCGGCGCGAGGCCCAGGGGCGCCTCCACCGCCGCGGCGCCGCCGGCCTCGCCCGCGCCGCGGGCCGAGACGTGGCGGGCGCCGCGTTCGCGGAAGATCTTCTGCACGCCCTTGATGGTCAGCCCGTCCTCGTACAGCAGCTCCCGGATGCCCACGAGCAGGGTGACGTCGTCGGGGCGGTAGTAGCGCCGGCCGCCGCCGCGCTTCACGGGCTTGATCGCCGGGAACTTCGATTCCCAAAAGCGCAGCACATGCGCAGGCACGTCCAGCGTCTCGGCGACCTCCGAGATGGTGCGGAAGGCTTGGGGGCTCTTGTCCATGGCGAGGGGTCACGCAGGGGCCGCGGAGGCCCCCAGGCCTTACTTGCTGAGGCTCGCGTTGATGCGGTCCTTGAGGATGTGGGACGGGCGGAAGACGAGCACCCGGCGCGGCTCGATGGGCACTTCTTCGCCCGTCTTGGGGTTGCGGCCCATGCGGGCGCCCTTCTGGCGGACCTGGAAGGTGCCGAAGGAGCTGATCTTGACCGACTCGCCCTTCACCAGCGCGTCCGAGACATGGCCGAGGATGCTTTCGACCAGCTCCGCCGATTCGTTGCGGCTGAGGCCGACCTCGCGGTACACCGCCTCGGTCAGATCGAGCCGGGTATGCGTCTTGCTGGCCATGCGGTCCCTCCCACGCGCAGCGCGCCGCTCAGCTGCGGAGCCTGAGCGCGAGCGTAGGCCGCGCGCGAAATAGGAGTCAATGTCAACGACTTGGCCGAGGGGGCGAAGGCGTGACGCGAGCAACCGGCGTCGCGGCGCGCCGCCGCCGCGTCAGGGGCGCCTCACCAGCGCATCACCGCCGCGCCCCAGGCGAGGCCGCCGCCTATGGCCTCCATCAGCAGCAGGTCGCCCTGCTGGATGCGGCCGGCGGCCACGGTTTCCGACAGCGCCAGCGGGATCGAGGCGGCGGAGGTGTTGCCGTGGTTCTGCACGGTCACCACGACCTTCTGCGAGGGCAGGCCGGTCTTTTTGGCGGTGGCGTCGATGATGCGCAGGTTGGCCTGGTGCGGCACCATCCAGTCCACGTCGTCGGCCGTGGCGCCGCAGGCGTCCAGCGCCTCGTGCGCGACCTCGGCCAGCTTGTTGACGGCGTGCTGGAAGACCTTGCGCCCCTCCATCCGCACGTAGCCGGCGGCGCCGGTGGTCGACGGGCCGCCGTCCACATAAAGCAGATCGTGATGGGCGCCGTCCGAGTGCAGCTTGACGCTCATGACGCCGCGATCGTCCAGGCCGCCCTCGCCGTCCTGCGCCGTGAGGATCACCGCGCCGGCGCCGTCGCCGAAGAGGACGCAGGTGCCGCGATCCTGCCAGTCGAGGATGCGCGAGAACGTCTCCGCCCCCAGAACCATCACGGTGCGGGCCTGGCCGGAGAGGATGAGAGCGTTGGCGTTGGCGAGGGCGTAGACGAAGCCGGCGCAGACCGCCTGCACGTCGAAGGCGTAGCCTTGCTTCATGCCGATGGCGTGCTGCACGCGCGTGGCGGTCGACGGAAAGGTTTCGTCCGGCGTCGCGGTGGCCAGCACGATGGCGTCGACGTCGGCGCCGGTCAGGCCCGCATGCTCCAGCGCCCGTTCCGCCGCCGGGATCGCGAGGTCGGAGGTCTTCTCCCCCTCCGCCGCGAAATGCCGGCGTTCGATGCCGGAGCGGCTGCGGATCCACTCGTCCGACGTGTCGAGCCAGGACGCGAATTCCGCGTTCTCCACGATGCGCTCGGGCAGGTGGTGGCCGCAGCCCAGCGGCACGGCGCGCGTGACGGTCATCCCTCGGCGATCCTGGCGATTGTCGTGTCCGGTCGCGCAGCTTCGGGCGGGTTCAGCGCGTTTGCAACCTGTTCCGCGACGCGGGCGGGAAAGTCCGACAGGCCCATGGTCGCGGCGAGCTTCACCGCCGAGGTCACGCCGGTGGCGTCGGCGCCGCCGTGGCTTTTGACCACCGAGCCGTTGAGGCCCAGGAAAACGCCGCCGTTGACGCGCCGCGGGTCCACGCGTTTGCGCAGGCGGCTGAGCGAGGTGTAGGCGGCGAGCGCGCCCAGGCGGCTGAGCCAGCTGTGGCGGAAGGCTTCGCGCAGCGAATCCGACACCAGGCGCGCCGTGCCCTCGGCCGTCTTGAGCGCCACGTTGCCGGTGAAGCCGTCGGTGACCACCACGTCGACCCGGTCCGAGAGGATGTCGCCGCCTTCGACGAAGCCGATATAGGAGAAATCGGCGCCGGGGCGGATGGCGGCGGCGGCGATCAGCTCCGCCGCGCGGCGCAGCTCTTCGCCGCCCTTGCTCTCCTCCGCGCCGACGTTGAGCAGGCCGATGCGCGGCCGGTCGCAGGCGAGGCCGAGGCGGGCGTATTCGGCCCCCATGACGGCGAACAGCAGCAGGTTTTCGGGGTCCGCGCGGATGTCGGCGCCGACGTCGAGCACGATGTTGTGCCCCGCCGGCCCGCGCGAGGGCCAGAAGACGGCGATGGCGGGCCGATCCACGCCCGGCGCCTTGCGCAGCGTCAGCATGGCGAGCGCCATCAGCGCGCCGGTGTTGCCGCAGCTGACCGCCGTCGCCGCCTCGCCCGAGGCGACGCAGCGCAGGGCGGCGTCCATGGAGGTGCCGCGCGCCCGGCGCACGACGCGCGAGGGCTTGGCGTCCATCGGCACCACGCCTTCGGCATGGCGCACCTCGCAGCGGTCGATCAGGCCGCGGCGGCGGCGCAGCAGGCGCGTCAGTTCCGGCTCCGGCCCGTGCAGGATGAAGCGGATGTCGGGATTGGCCTTGGCGGAGAGGGCGAGGCCCCCGACCACGGCCGCGGGTCCATTGTCGCCGCCCATGGCGTCGACGGAGATGACGGCGGCGTTGTCGCCGCGCGACGCCTCGGCGGGGCTCGTCGCCTCGGCCGGGGTCGTCGCCCCGGACGCGGCTGGCTCGGACGCGGCTGGTTCGGGCGCGGCTGGCTCGTACGCGGCTGACTCGAGCGCAGTCGCTTCAGAC
>JBCBYE010000538.1:0-3461 GCA_039816075.1 Pseudomonadota bacterium
CTGGTTTGCGTGCAAACCGCCGCGCCCCAATCTTTTTTTGAACCGCCGCGCCCCTGCGCCCGACCAACCTTTCGAACGCCGAGAGCCGGTCGAGACGCCAGGGGAAGACCACCATGTTCGATGCCGCCGCCGACGCCCACGCCGCCGACGCCCACGCCGCCTACGCCTGCGCCGCCGAGGCCCGCACCGCCCCCGCCCCCGCGGCGCCGGAGGCCTGGGCGCCCTCGCCGGACGCCGAAGGGGTCCAGGCCCCGCTCGCCACGCTCCACGACTACGACGGCCTGCCGCGGCTGCGCCGGATCATGCGCGCCTGGACCCGCCCCGGCTGCGCCTATTGGGGCGCCGAGGCCTATCGCCGGCCGTTCGTGGAGTGGAAGGCGCCCCTGGGGCCGCGGATCGTCGTGATCAGCGATCCGGGCATGATCCACCGCCTGCTCGATCAGCATGCCCATGACGTCGAAAAGCACGAGACGTTCCGTCGAATGGCCGACGTCACCCTGCGCGACGGCATCGTCCTGTCGAGCGGCGAGCGATGGCGGCGGCTGCGCGGCGTGGCGGGCCGCCGCATGTCGCCGCGCGCCGTCGCCGCCGCCGAGGCGCGGAGCCAGACCCTCGGCGGCGGCGTCGTCGAGCGGATCGCGGGGCGCGGCGTCGAAAACGTCGACCTGCTGCGGGAGGCCGCGCGATACGCCTCCACCGTCGTCGACGACCTGCTGTTCCGCGCCACCTCGCCCCGGGACTTCGAGGAGACCTACGAGATCTTCCGCGACTTCGACCATGGCGGCTACAACCTGTCGCCCGCATCGTTCCTGCTGGGCCTGATGCGCCCCTCCGCCGGCGCGCGCCAGGATGCGCAGACCCTGCGCAAGGCGCAGCGCCTGCGCGAGATCTACGGCGCCCAGGTCGCGGCGTGCCGCAGGCGCGCGCGCGAGGCCCGGCCCCGGGGCGAGGACGCGCCGGAGGCGTCGGCGACCCTGATGGACGACCTGCTCGCCGCCGGCGACATGACCGACGATCAGATCGTCTCCCTGGTGCTGGAGCTGCAATACGGCGGCAGCCACGCGGCCGGCGCCGCGCTGGCCTTCCTGTGGTATGTCCTGCTGGCGCGTCCCGACATCGCCCAGCGTCTGCGGGACGATCTGGCCTCCAGCGCGGGCGAGGGCGATCCGCCGCTCGTCGATGCGGTCATCAACGAAACGTTGCGCCTGTTTCCGCGCGCGCCCATCATCAACCGCACGCCGAAGGCGCCGCTCGACCTGGGCGGCCTGCGCCTGCGGCCCGGCGACTTCGCCATCGTCTCGCCCTGGGTCGTGCACCGTCACGAGGCGCTGTGGGATCAGCCGAACCGTTTCGATCCGTCGCGCTTTTTGGCCGCTCAGGGCGAGCGGCCGCCGCGCGATCGGTTCATTCCCTTCGGCGTCGGCGCGCGGGGCTGCCTGTCGGAACACCTGTCGCGCGCGCTGATGCGCAGCGGGCTCAAGCGCTTTCTCGCGCTCGGTCCGCTGCGCCTGCGCGATCCCTCGCGGATCGGCCTGCACCTGACCGGCTCGACCCTGTCGCTGACCCCGGCGCTGCGGGCGACGCGGGCCTGAGCGCGCCCCGACCGACCCGCAGGAGGCCCCGGATCAAGTCCGGGGCGAGACGGCGCCGGGCGGCGAGGGCGGACCGAGGCTTTTGCGTCGCGCGAGGCCGCGCCGGTCTGGACGGGGCCGGTCTGGACGGGGCCGGTCTGGACGGGGTCGGTCGTGACGGGGCGGCGGCGGCGTCAAGACGCGCTTCACCTCGGTTAAGAAACCTCGGGTTGACAGCTGTCAACTTTCGCCCGTCAACCGCGGAAGGCGGCCAGCAGCGCGTCCACCTCCTCGTCGCGCGTCGCCCAGTTGCACACCAGGCGGCATTGCAGCGCCTCGTCGTCAGGCCCTTCCAGGCTCTGGCTCATGGGCCACAGATAATAGAGCGCCTCGGCCGCCTGGGCGCGCTTGTGGGCGCCGCGGGGCAGGGAGGGGAACATCATGTTGGCGTCCACCGGATGCGGCAGGGTCGCGAGGTTGGAGCCGCGCAGCCCCTCCGCCAGCCGGTCCGCCGCCGCGTTGGCCCGGGCGGCGAGGCGCAGCCACAGGCCGTCCTCCAGCCAGGCCGACATCTGCGCCGCCACGTAGCGCATCTTGGAGAACAGGTGCCCGCCCCGCTTGCGCCGCAGCTCGAACTCCCAGGCCTGCGCCGCGTCGCCGTCGAAGAAGATCACCGCCTCCGCCCCCAGCACGCCCGATTTCGTCGCCCCCAGGCACAGCACGTCGACGCCCGCCTTCCAGCTCAGCTCCGCCGGCGTGCAGCCGAGGCGCGACAAGGCGTTGGCGAAGCGGGTGCCGTCCATGTGCACGCCCAGGCCGAAATCGCGCGCCGCGGCGGTCAGGGCCGCGACCTCTTCGGGGCGATAGACGGCGCCCAGCTCCGTCGCCTGGGTCAGCGACACCGGGCCGCGCTGCACGTTGTGCACGCCGCCGCGGGCCGTATGGGCGATGGCGGCGCGCAGGGCGTCCGGGGTCATCTTGGCGTGCGGGCCGTCGACCAGGGTCAGCTTGGCGCCACCGGTGAAGAATTCCGGCCCGCCGCATTCGTCCTCTTCGATATGGGCGTGACGGTGGCAGAAGATCGCCTGCCACGGCTGCGCCAGCACGCCCAGCGCCAGGGAATTGGCCGCGGTGCCGGTGGCGCACAGATGCACGACCGCGTTCGGCGCCTCGAACTGCTCGCGGATCTGGGCGGTCGCGCGGGCCGACCAGGGATCGGCGCCGTAGGGCTTGGCGTAGCCGTCGTTGGCCTCGGTCAGGGCGGCGAGGATCTGCGGCGCGGCGGGGCCGGCGTTGTCGGAGGTGAACCAGAGCGTCACAGCATGCCCTCCACGGCATGATCGGGCAGGTCGTCTTCGTCGACCTCGTATTCGGGATGCAGCCGACCGGGAAAGTTCAGCCCGTCGGCCGACACGCCGGCGCGGCGCACGCTGTCCGGATCGCCGGAGATCAGCGGGTGCCAGTCGGCAAGGCCGCGCCCCTCGTAGAGCCGGCGATAGGCGCAGGTCGGGGGCAGCCATTCGGCGGCGTCGACCAGCGTCTCGGGGCTCAGCACGATGCAGCCGGGGACCAGCTGCTTGCGCAGGGCGTAGTTCCCGCAGCGGCAGGTGGCGGGATCGTAGAGGCGGCAATGCACGTCGGTGTAGGACAGCTCCCCCGTCTCCTCATCCTCCAGCTTCAGCAGGCAGCAGCGGCCGCAGCCGTCGCACAGGGCCTCCCACTCCGCGCGGCTCAGCGCGTCGAGGGGGAGGGTCCAGAACCGGGGGCGCATCTCGCTCATGCGGCGCAGCTTGCACGGGTGCGCGGCCGCGTCGAGGGGGGATGGGCCCGCGGCCGCCGGCGAGGGCCTCAGCGCACTCGAATCGGCGCGCGGCGATGCCGCCGCCACAG
>JBCBYE010000072.1:0-10810 GCA_039816075.1 Pseudomonadota bacterium
GCCCGGAGAGGATGCGCCCCGGACCTGATCCGGGGCCGCCTTGGCCGGCCCACCCGCGCTGCCCGCCGATCGAAGCGAGACCCGCCGCCGCATGACCCGCGCCTTCTGGGCCGCCTTCGGGCTGGCCGTGATCGTCTTTCATCTGGGCCTGATCTTCTCCGGCCTCGTGCCCAACCTGGTGGCGCGGCCGCTGCATATGGCGATGGCGCTGCCTTGGGTGCTGATCTACGCGTCGCAGACGCGGGCGGGCCGGCTTTCAGGCGGCCTGCTGACCGGCCTCGGCGTCGCGGCATGCCTGTGGGTGGCGGCGAGCGCCGACGCGCTGTCTGACCAATACGGATTTCTCGAGGGCGACTTTCAGGTCTGGATCGCCGCGGTCCTGCTGCTCGTGACGCTGGAGGCGGCGCGGCGCGCCATCGGTTGGCCGCTGCCGGCGATCGCGGCGCTGGCGCTGGCCTACGGCCTGTTCGGGCAGCACGTTCCCGGCGAGTTCGGCCATTCGGGCACGCCGCTCGCCAGCTTTCTGGGCACGCTGACCATCGCCGAGGGCGGGCTGTGGGGCTCGCTCACCGGCGTCTCGGTCAACGTGGTCGCGGTCTTCGTGATCTTCGGCGCGGTGCTGAACGCGGGCGAGGCGGGGCAGGGCTTCATGAACCTCGCCGCCGCCGCGGCGGGGCGGCTGAAGGGGGGCGCGGCCAAGGTCTCGGTCCTGTCCTCGGCGCTCTTCGGGTCGATCTCGGGCTCCGCCTCCGCCAACGTCGCCTCCACCGGCGCGGTGACGCTGCCGGCGATGACGCGGCTGGGCTATCCGCCGCGGCTGGCGGGAGCGGTGGAGGCGGTGGCCTCCTCGGGCGGGCAGATCATGCCGCCCCTGATGGGCGCCGGGGCCTTCGTAATGGTGGAGCTGACGGGCGTGCCCTACGAGGGGGTCATGGCGGCGGCGCTCCTGCCCGCGATCCTCTTCTTCCTCGCCGTCTGGGTCGGCGTCGACGCCTTCGCCGACCGCCACGCGCTGCCCCCCATGGCGGCGGAGGACCGGCCGGCGGGCCGCGACGTCGCGGTCACCGCGCTCTTCTTCCTCATCCCATTCACCGTCTTGATGTGGGGCATGTTCATCGCCCGCTTCACCCCGCAATACGCCGCCTGCCTCGCCATCCTCGCCGGCGCCGCGCTGCTGATCGTCGACGCCCGCCCGCGGATCGACCTGCGCCAGGCGCTGGAGCGGGCGGAGGGCGCCTGTCTGACCGCGGGCCGGCAGGTGGCCATGATCGCCTCGATCATCCTGTGCGCGTCGCTGGTGATCGGCGTGCTCTCCATCACCGGGCTCGGCGTTAAGATCACGTCGCTGATCCTCTCGGCCTCGGGCGGGCTGCTGTGGCCCTCGCTGCTGCTGACCGCCTTCGCCTGCCTGATCCTGGGGATGGAGGTGCCGACGACCGCCGCCTACGTCATCTGCGTGTCGGTCGCCGGCCCCGCGCTGATCTCTCTGGGGCTGGAGCCGCTGCAGGCGCATCTTTTCGTCTTCTGGTTCGCGCTGCTCAGCACCATCACGCCGCCGGTCTGCGGCGCGGTCTTCATCGCCGCGGGCATCGTGGGGGAGAACTGGCTGAAGGTGGCGGCGCACGCCATGGCGCTGGGCGTGGGCCTTTACGTGATCCCGCTGGGCATGATCGCGGCGCCGGACCTGATCCGGCTGGCCGAGGCGCCGGGCTGGGCGATGCTGGCCTTCGCCAAGACCGGCGCGGGGCTCGCGGCCCTGTCGTTCGGGATCATCGCGCCGCGCGGGCCAGGCCTGCGCGCGGCGCTGGCGGCGGGGGGGCTGGGGCTGATCCTGCTGCCGCTGTGACCTGCGCTCAGCCGTCCTCGTAGAGCTCCGCCTCCACGCCGAGATAGCCGTTCCAGGCGAACCAGTAGGCGATATGACCCGGCAGGCGCGCGCGGCTGCGACCGTCCGGCGCCGTCAGCGCCGCCTCGCTCAGGGTCCAGACCGCGCCGGTCTCGTCCGCCAGCCCGTCGGGATGGGCGGCGAAGCGCTCCTCTCCTCGCTCATAGGCGCGGACGGTGCGCTGGGCGGCGTCGCCGATCAGGACGGCGCCGCGGCCGCCCACGGCGTCGTTCAGCACGCGCCCGCCCTCGAAGACCTTCAGCGGCCAGCCCTTGGCGGCGCCGGGCAGGCGCACGCCGAAGACGTAGTCCTTCTGTTTGTGCGTGGTCTGGTCCACCGCGGCGGGGAACATCAGATCCTGCGACGCGAAGTACTGCTGATAGACGACGCCGGAGCCGTAGTCCCGCTCGTGCCCGGTGTTGAGCGACAGCGCGCGCGTGCCCGGATTGGCCGCGCGCCAGTCGCCCCAGGTCGCGATGGTCACCGGGCGTTGGCGCAGCTCGATCGGCGCGTCCCAAAGCTCCCCCGACACCGGCTTGCCCGTGAACTGGTTCCAAAGAGAGTGCGTCTGCCGGTCGAACATCAGCTTGTTGGAGCGATAGAGGAAGCCGGAGGAACCGAAGACGAACGGCGCGTCGCGCCCGTAGCCGTCGGTTTCGAACAGGATGCCCGCGCCGCAGAGGGTGCAGTAGGCGAGGGCCACTGGCACGCCGCCGATGGTCTCGTTGAACATCTCGTGCCAGCCCATGATGCGCAGGGGATAGGCGCGCACGTCGCCGTTGATCTCCACGCCGAAGACGAGGTCGTCGTCGCGCAGGTAGTCGGCCTCGGCCCCTGCGATCAGCTCGGGGTCGTCGAGCGAGGGGATGCCGTCCTTGCGCACGCCGCCCCAGGTGATCTCCTCGACCCGTATGCCCATGCGCTCGCGCTGCAGATACGGGGCCTTGAGGAACAGGTCGAAGTTCGGATCGATGCGCAGATAGATGGCGCGTTTGACCTCGGCATAGCTGGGATGCGGCACGACCTGGGGGTTCAGCTCCTGCCAGAGCATCCAGTCGAACCAGTCCTCGCCCGCCGTCTCGCCGGTGATGGAGGCGAGCGTGGCCACCAGCACCTGCGACGGCGCCCGGGAGAAGCGCAGCGCCTGGATCAGGCCTGCGGCCATGTCGGGGTTTCCGCGATCGGAGATCAGCTTGACCGCGGCCACGAAGTCGTCCGGGCCGCCGAAGATCAGGTCGCTCTGGGCGGCGACGAGGGCGTCGTGGCCGGCCTCCTCCTGCGCGCGAAGGGGCAGGGGAAGGGCGGCCGCTGCGGGCAGCGCGGCGGCGCCGGCCAGCAGGGCGCGGCGGCTGGGGGCGGTCGGGGCGCGGCGGGTCATGGCGGACGGCTCCTTCGCGGCGGATGAACCTGCGCACAGGAACGCGGCGCGCGCGCACGCGCCATGCAAGCCTGCGCGAGCGGTCCGCGAGCGGCGGATGCAACGATGGAGGTTCGGGACCTTGCGCCCGGACCCGCCGCGGCGCCGCGACGCCGGGGCCGGCGGATCACTCGGCGGCGGTGCGCAGCGGGTCCGAGCCGCAGCCGCAGCCGTAGCGCCGCTCGCGCGAGGTCTTGCCGATGCCGGGGTTGAAGCTGTTGGTGGGGTCGAGCGTCTCGTAGTGCCGCGCCAGCGCCGGCTTGGCCTCGTAGAGGTGACCCACGTTGTGCTCGGCCGGGTACTCGGCCCCGCGCACGTCCAGAAGGTCCAGCATCTTCGCCTTCAGCGCCTTGGGATCGGCGCCTTTGCGGACCACGTAGTCCTGATGGAAGACGTGGCAGAAGAAATGCCCGTAGTAGAGCTTGGCGACCAGATCGCGCTCGATCTCCTCCGGCAGGGTCTCCAGCCATTCGCGGTCGTCGCGGCGCAGGGCGATGTCGAGCGCCAGGATGTCCTCGGTCGTGCCGGGATTCACCGCGTGCATGCGGATGGCGGCGCCGGCGGCGGCGAAGCGGTGCAGCATGGCCTTCTTCGCTTCGGCCGCGTCGCATTCGAACCAGGCCTCCTCCCCCACGGTCTCGTTCAGGATCGCGGCGGTCGCGTCGGCTGTGGCGGCGGACAGCTTGAGGATCAGGTGATGCTCGTAGCGCTCCCGCCACGCGAGCATGCGCTGGGGCAGCGCCTCGGGCGCGAGGCGGCTGAGGAGCTGCATGGCCCGGTCCGCCAGGTTCTTGGGCAGCCACGGCAGCTTGTTCAGACGAGCGTCGAGGGCGCCCTTGATCGCGAAGAAGCTCGGCAGCAGGTCCGTGCCGAACCAGTGGATCATCAGCAGCGTGTCCTTGCCGTAACGGCGCGCGATGTCGAAGCAGTCTCGGTGCAGGTATTCGCCGCTGATCGGCAGCTCCGGCAGCTCGGTCAGCATGCGCCGGCGCAGGGCGGTCAGCGCGGCAGGGGTTTCGGCGCCGACGTAGAACACCCGCTCCCCCGTCTCGGTGGGGAAGGTGTCGAGCCGCACGGCGAAGACCGCCAGCTTGCCCGCGCAGCCCGACGCCTCGTGCAGCGTGCGCGCATCGGCGTTGAAGCGCGCGGGGCTGGCGGCGTCCACGTCGCGCACCCGCGCCGCATAGCCGTCGTCCGAGGCGCGTCCGGTGTTGCGGCGCACGTCCGCATCGGTGAAGTCGCCTCGGTCGAGGCGGCCCAGGATCTCCTCGGGCTCCTCGCCCAGGTCGATGCCGAGATGGTTCACCAGCTCCAGCCGTCCGTCGGCGTGAAGCTGCGCGTAGAGCGACAGTTCCGTGTAGGCCGGGCCGCGCCGCACCAGCGAGCCGCCGGAATTGTTGCACACCCCGCCGATGACCGAGGCCCCGATGCAGGAGCTTCCGATCACCGAATGCGGCTGTCGCCCATAGGGTTCGAGCAGACGCTCCAGCTCATAGAGCGTGCCGCCCGGATGGCTGACGATCTGCCGTCCCTCGTCGATCAGGTGCAGTTTGCGGAGCCTCAAGGTGCTGAAGATCACCACGCCGCGTTCGTAGCGGCCCTTGGGGGTGGAGCCCTCGGTCAGGCCGGTATTGGCGGCCTGCATGATGACGATCTTGTCGGCGGCGACGACGGCGCAGAGCGCGCCCCAGAATTCCTGCAGCGTGCCCGGGATCACCACCGCCATCGCCTCGCCTTCGCCGGAGCGGAAGCCGGTGCGGAAACGTTCGGTCGCCTTGGGGTCGGTGCGCACGTGTCGGGCCCCGACGATGCCCTTGAGCTCCGCGATCAGCGCGTCGTCGGTCATGGCTGGAACTCCTTCGGGGCGCGAGGCGGTCGGCGGCGGGGCGAGCGCACCGCGGCGCGGTCCTCGGCCTCTCCGCCCGCCCGGGCGCGTTCGCGATCGTGCGATCGAACCGGACCCTACGGCGCGCGGCGGCGATGTCCTTTGATGCAGGTCAACCGTCGCGCGCGCGGTCTGAGCGTGGGGGAGGGGTGGTACCGCCTCCCTGGCTTGAACAGGGGACCTCTGGATCCACAATCCAGCGCTCTAACCAACTGAGCTAAGGCGGCACGCCTGCGCGGGATAGCGCCGCGGCCCCGGCGGTTCAAGAGCCTCCTTGCGCCGCGCGGCGCGCTTCGGCTAGGGCACGGCACGTCCCCCGCCACGCCGTTGTGGAGAGCGCGACATGGGCATCAACGACCAAAGAGACGCGGAGGCGAGCCTGCAGATCGGTCCTACGACCGAAGGGCAGGTGCGCCTCTACATCGAGGGCGACGGCCTGTCGCTGCCGATGGATTTCGATCCCGACGAAGCCGACGAGATCGCCGAAGAGCTGCGCGCCGCCGCCGAGCAGGCGCGCCGCGCGGGCGGCCGCGGCAAGGGCCGCAACGGCAAGGGCGGCGGCGGGGACGAGCGTCGCCGCGAGGGCGGAGGGAGCGGCGGCGGGCGTCGCGGCCGCTGAGCTAGACGTCCGAAAGCGCGGGGGCCCCGGGGTCGAGGGCCAGGCGCAGACGCTGCGAGGCGGTGCGCGCGGCCTTCAGCGTCAGCGCCTTGCGCCGCGCCGCCGCCAACGGCCGCGCCTGCGCCTCGCGCAGCACCTCGGCCCCCCAGGCGTCGGCCAGCATCAGTCCCTCCTCCTCCGGCAGCGCATCCCGCGGAAACTCGGCGTCGACGGCGAAGAAGAAGCGGTCGCACCAGTCGAGATAGCCGTGCCATTTGCGGTCGGCGCGGAAGTCCGGCAGGCCGGACTTGCACTCCACGATCCAGATCTCGCCCTTGGGGCCGAGCGCGAAGACGTCGGCGCGCAGGCCGCGGGCGGGCACGAATTCCGTGATGGGCGCGAAGCCGAGGTCGATCAGACCCCGACAGACGCCGCGGGCCAGGACCATGCCGGGGGGCGCCGCTGGCGGCCCATCGGGCGGCGCGGCCGCCGCGACACGGGTCGCGACATCGGCGCGACGGTCCGGCGGAGCGGCGCCCGGTGGATCGCCTTGCAAGGCGGGCGCGCGCGTTTCGGCCATGGTCCTGCCTCCCCAAGCCTCCCGCAACGGGAACGTGTTCGCACTCTGTTCCTTTTAAGCGGCGCCGTCAACGCGCCGCGCCGCAGGCCCGGTCGACGCCGTTGCGCCGCCGGGCGCCGTCGCGCTAGGGAACGGGCGGAAACGTTCAATCGGCTTTCAGGAAAGGCCACGCCATGTCCGACGATCCCGCCCCGACCGCCGAGACGACGCCGGGCGCCGGTCTGCCGCTGTTCTACGGGCAGCCCGAAGTGCTCGAAGCCGGCCGCCATGCGGAGCTGCGGCTCAAGCCGCATCCCGGCTTCGCCTTCGCCGCGCGGGCCAACGCCATCCCGCTGAACGTCACCGAATTCGCCAAGGCCGCGGTGGACTATCCCATCGTCTTCGCCGGGCGTGAAAAGCTGGCGCCGGTGGTCGTGACGGGCCTGCGCGCCGGCGAGAACCTGTTCGTCGACGGCGCGGGGGCCTGGGCTCCGGGCGCTTACGTGCCGGCCTATGCGCGCCGCTACCCCTTCATCCTGACCCGCCCCAACCCGGAGGCGGAGCAGGTCATGCTGTGCATGGACATGGAGAGCGAGCGCGTCGGCTCCGCGGTCGACGCGGACTCCGCCCCGCTCTTCGACGGGTCCGAGGCGTCCGATCATGCCAAGAACGCCCTCAACTTCTGCCTCGAGTTCCAGCGTCATGCCTCGGCGACGGAACAGGTGTCGCAGATGCTCAAGGACGAGGGGCTGCTGACGCCTCAGGCCGGCAAGGTCACGCTGGCGGGCGGCGAGGAGCTGCGGCTGACGGACTTCCACATCGTGGACGAGGCCAAGCTCAACGAGGTTCCGGAGGAGCGCCTGGGCGAACTGCGGCGCGGCGGCCTGTTCGCGGCGGCCTATTGCCAGCTGGTGAGCATGAACAACTGGTCCAAGCTCAGCCGCATGGCGGAGGCGCGCAAGCCCTGACGCGCGGGCGCTGATCCGGACCTCGTCGCGTCGTGCGCCGCCCCGCGTTCGACCCGGATCCGCGGCGCGCGCGGCCTGGCGCCGCGGATCGTCTGGAGGTCGTCCGGGCCGGGGTCCGGGGCGGCCGGATGATCCTGGGCGGCGCCGCCCTGGCCCTGCATGGGATGTGCGAAGGACGGGCGACGGATTCGGAAGAAGTCCATTCCGGGGCGCCGGGGCCGGGCCGCCGCGTCGGCGGGCCGATCCTGGCGGATGCGGCGCCGCCGCGGGAGCCGAGGACCTGCGTCTCGACGGTCGAGCGTTGCGCGTGGCCTCCCGGATCCGCCCGCGGGACATCCTCGCCCCGTACGGCCGTCCTGGCAACCTGCGCCGGGCCGCGCTGCCGGCCGGCGACCGCCATGTGGGCGGCGATCTTTTTCCGATTGATAAAATTCCGCGGCGGCCCCTAAGCTGAAGGCGACGCAACCCAGCCTTCAGCCAGGGAGACGCCCTCGCATGACCCCCTCCGCGCGCCGCGCGCCCGGCATCGCGGCCGGCCGCCTTCCCGCCGAGACGCTGGCCGAGAACTTCGCCGATCTGCATCCCCGGCTCACCTCGCACGAGGCGCTGGTGGCGGCCGATCGCTGCTATTTCTGCTACGACGCGCCCTGCGTGACGGCCTGTCCGACGGCGATCGACATCCCCCTGTTCATTCGTCAGATCCAGGCGGGGCAGCCGAAATCCGCCGCCCAGACCATCTTCGACCAGAACATCCTGGGCGGCATGTGCGCCCGCGTCTGCCCGACCGAGACGCTGTGCGAAGAGGCCTGCGTGCGCGAGGCGGCCGAGGGCCAGCCCGTGGAGATCGGCCGCCTGCAGCGCTACGCCACCGACGCGCTGATGGCCGAGGCGGCGCATCCCTACGGGCGCGGCGCCCCGACCGGCCGCAAGATCGCCGTGGTCGGCGCCGGACCGGCGGGGCTCGCCTGCGCCCATCGGCTGACCATGAAAGGCCATGACGTCGTCGTGTTCGACGCGCGCGGGAAGCCGGGCGGACTGAACGAGTACGGCATCGCCGCCTACAAGACGGTCGGGGATTTCGCGCAGGCGGAGGTGGACTGGCTGCTCGGCATCGGCGGCATCGAACTGCGCCACGGACAGGCGCTGGGGCGGGAGCTGTCGCTCGACGATCTGACCGCACGTTTCGACGCGGTGTTCGTGGGCGTCGGGCTGGCCGGCGTAAACGCGCTGCGCGCCGAGGGCGAGGATCGCGGCGGCGTTCTGGATGCCGTGGAATGGATCGCCGCCCTGCGCCAGGCCTCCGACCTCGCCCAGGTGCCCGTCGGCCGCAACGTGGTGGTGATCGGCGGCGGCATGACGGCGACCGACGCCGCCATCCAGTCCGCCCGCCTCGGGGCGGAGACGGTGACGCTGGTCTATCGCCGCGACCGCGCGGCCATGCCCGCCTCGGTCATGGAAGTGGAGCTCGCCGCCTCCTCCGGCGCGACGATCCGCACCAACGCGCGCCCGGTCCGCGTGCTCGGCAACGGCCGGGCCGAAGCGGTGGAGTTCGAATACACCGAAGTCGACGCGGGCGGCGCCCTCCAGGGCACGGGCGAGACCTTCCAGGTCCCCGCCGACATGGTCCTCAAGGCCATCGGGCAGACCCTCCAGGGCGCCGAGGGCCTCGACCTCGACGGCGGCAAGATCCGCACCGACGCGACCGGCCGCACGTCCATGCCCAAGGTCTGGGCCGGCGGCGACTGCGCTTCGGGCGGCGACGACCTTACCGTCACGGCGGTGGCCCAGGGCCGCGACGCCGCAGAAGACATCCACGCGGCGCTGAGCTGACGCCATCCCGCCAACAGGAGCCCGAGGCCATGGCCGACCTGCGCAACGACTTCATCGGGATCAAGTCCCCGAACCCGTTCTGGCTCGCCTCGGCGCCCCCCACCGACAAGGAATACAACGTCCGCCGCGCCTTCGAGGCCGGCTGGGGCGGCGTGGTGTGGAAGACGCTGGGGCTCGACCCCCACGTCGTGAACGTCAACGGCCCCCGCTACGGCGTGGTCTACGGCCCCGACCGCAAGGTCATCGGCATCAACAACATCGAGCTGATCACGGACCGCCCCCTCCAGACCAACCTGCAGGAGATCAAGGCCGTCAAGCGCGACTGGCCCGACCGCGCCATGATCGTCTCGCTGATGGTCCCCTGCGACGAGGAAAGCTGGAAGACCATCCTGCCCCTGGTGGAAGAGACCGGCGCCGACGGGATCGAGCTGAACTTCGGCTGCCCGCACGGGATGAGCGAGCGGGGCATGGGCTCCGCCGTCGGTCAGGTGCCCGAATACATCGAGATGGTCGCCCGCTGGTGCAAGCAGAACACCCGCATGCCGGTGATCGTGAAGCTGACGCCCAACATCACCGACATCCGCTATCCCGCCCGCGCGGCCAAGCGCGGCGGGGCGGACGCGGTCAGCCTGATCAACACCGTCTCCTCGATCACGTCCGTCAACCTCGACGATTTCAGCCCGGAGCCGAGCATCGACGGCAAGGGCTCCCACGGCGGCTATTGCGGCCAGGCGGTCAAGCCCATAGCCCTGAACATGGTCGCCGAGATCGCCCGCGACGAGGAGACGGCGGGCCTGCCCATTTCCGGCATCGGCGGCGTGACCACCTGGCGCGACGCGGCGGAGTTCATGGCGCTGGGCGCCGGCAACGTGCAGGTCTGCACCGCCGCCATGGTCTACGGCTTCAAGATCGTGCAGGAGATGACGACGGGTCTGGCGCGCTGGATGGACGACAAGGGCCATGCGGACACGACCGTCGTCACCGGACGCGCGGTGCCCAACGTGCGGGATTGGCAGAACCTGAACCTCAACTTCGTCACCAAGGCGCGCATCGATCAGGCGTCGTGCATCAAGTGCGGCCGGTGCTACGCGGCTTGCGAGGATACCTCGCATCAGGCCATTTCCATGAGCGCCGACCGCGTCTTCGAGGTGATCGACGCCGAATGCGTGGCCTGCAATCTGTGCGTCAACGTCTGCCCGGTGGAGAACTGCATCACCATGGAGCGCATGGCCCCCGGCACGGTCGACCCGCGCACCGGCCGCGTGGTGGAGGCCGAGCCCGCCGACTGGACGTCGCACCCCAACAATCCCGGGCGCATCGCGGCCGAGTGAGGCGGGCGGGCATGGCCCGCTCTCGACCATGTCAGCCTGCGCACCGGCGACATCGACCGGCTGGCGGCGTGGTACGGCCGCATCCTGGGCCTGACGCCCGGACCGCGGCCAGACTTTTCGTTCCCCGGCGCCTGGCTCTATTCCGGCGACCATCCGGTGATCCACGTCATCGGGGCGGACCCCGCCCCGACCCCGGACCCGGAGAACCTGTCGCTCCAGCATTTCTCGCTGCGCGGCGAGGATCTGGCCGGCCTGCCGGCGACGCTGCGGCGCGAGGGCGTGCCTTGGCGAGCCTCTCAGATGCCATCCGGCCCGGCCGACATCGTCCTCGTCAACC
>JBCBYE010000657.1:0-2577 GCA_039816075.1 Pseudomonadota bacterium
CATCGACAGCGCGAGCACGTTCGGCACGATCGAGGCCCCGGCCGCCTCGCGCGGGCCCGCCCCGGCGCCGAGGCCGATGGCGGGACCTGTCGACGCGCGCTTGTCCGCCGGATCGCAGGCCAGGGATAACCGGCGCCGCAGCGACCGTCGCGCCTGAAACGGCCCTCGCACGGACCGTCGCGCGAGGGCTCGGCCGACTTGGAGGGAGGAGCCGGGCCCCCGCAAGGACCCGGCCGACGCGTTCAGACCCGCCGGCGGCGCTTGGCCGGCAGCAGCGCGCCCAGGCCTGCGCCCAGCAGCGGCAGCGCCCCGGGCAGCGGCACGTCCGACGAGGACGGCGGCCGCGGGATCGGCGCGTTGAAGGCGAGGTTGTCGATGCCCAGCTGCTCGGAGACGCTGTCGAACGACTCCACCTCGATGGAGAGGAACGAAAGTCCCTGCTGCAGCGTCGCCCACTCCTGCTCCGTGGCGCCGAACGCGGCCGCGGTCAGGGGCGTGGATCAGCGGATCCGCGGCGGCTGGATGCCGACGCCCAGGCTGGGCTCGCCCGGCGGCGCGATGTCCGCCGCCACGGCGACGCCGCCGCGCGAAAGGGTCACGGTCCGAAGCTGTCGATGTTGGGAGAGGCCTGACTCTCGTTGCGCGCGTCGAAGTGGAATTCGCCATCGTCGCCGAAGGGCGTGCCAAGGAAGGCGGCCGGCGCCTCGATCGTGCCGAACGTGCTCGCGCTGTCGACGACCCGCAGACAGCCGCCCGGATTGCCGTCCGAGGCCTGCGGATCGAGCGAGACGCCGTTGCCGACCCAGCCGTCGTCGACGTTGTCGAAGGTCTACTGAACCCGCAGCGCCGCAGCGGGCGTGGCGAGCATCGCGGCGGAGGCCGCGACGAAGAGACGGCGTTTCATGCGAGAATCCCCCGCGCGGTTCCTGACGGCGGGATCAACGAAAGGAATCCGAACGCTCGATGAACGTCACCGCTTGGGGGCGGGCCCATAGGGGGCACGGCAGGGCCGGCGGCGACGGCAGGACCGCGACGCGGCGCGACGCCACGCCCTGCATGTCGCGTCGCGCCGGGCCCGGGCTGGACGAAGCGGCGCAACCCGCCGATGCTGCGCCGCGCGGCTTGCGACGCGTCGAGGTGGAAGAGAGCGACGGCATGAGCGGACTTCTGGCGCTGTTGGACGACGTGGCGGCCATCGCCAAACTGGCGGCGGCGCAGGTGGACGACGTGGCCGCGCAGGCGGCCAAGGTGTCGGGCAAGATCGCCGGCACGGTGATCGACGACGCCGCCAAGGCCGGCGCCAAGGCCGCGGGCGTGGCCATCGACGACGCGGCGGTCACGCCCAAATACGTCGCCGGCCTGCCCGCCGCGCGCGAACTTCCCATCGTCTGGAAGATCGCGCGGGCGAGCTTTTTCAACAAGCTGGTGATCCTGCTGCCCGCCGCGCTGCTGCTGCAATGGCTCGCGCCCTGGATCATGACGCCGCTGCTGATGCTCGGCGGCGCCTATCTGTGCTTCGAGGGCGCGGAGAAGGTGCATCACCTGATCTGGCCGCACGCCGAGCCTGGGCCGCAGGAGGCCGAGACGCTCGACGCCGCGCATCTGGAGGAACGGCGCGTGAAGGGCGCCATCAAGACCGACTTCATCCTGTCGGCGGAGATCATGACCATCGCGCTCGCCAGCATCGAGAGCGACGATTTCTTCATAGAGGCGATCATCCTGGCCATCGTCGCCGTGGGCATCACGGCCGGCGTCTACGGCGCCGTGGCGCTGCTGGTGAAGGCCGACGATTTCGGCCTGTGGCTGGCGGAGAACGGACGAACCTCGGCCGGGCGCGCCTCGGGCGCGCGGCTGGTGGCGGCGATGCCCTCGGTCATGTCGGTGATCGGCGGCATCGGCACGGCGGCGATGCTGTGGGTCGGCGGATCGATCCTGGTGCATGGGCTGCACGATCTGGGCTGGCATTTTCCTTACGACGTCGTGCACGGGGCCGAGGCGGCGGTGGCCCATGGCGTGGCCGTCGCGTCGGGCTTCTTCGGCTGGTTGACCACGGCGGTGCTGGACGGGCTCCTGGGTCTTGCCGTGGGCTTTGCGCTGCTGCCTGTCGTGGGGGCCGCGGGGCCGCGTCTGGCGGCGCTGTTCCCGGAAAAGCAGGCGGAGGCCTGAGCGATGCTGGAGGCGCTGACGCCGGGACGCATCCGCCCGCCCTTCGCGCGTTATTCTCACGGGGTGGAGGTGGCGGCGGGCGCGCGGCTGCTGTTTTCGTCCGGCCAGCTGGGCCTGGCGCCCGACGATGCGCTGCCCGAGGGGGCGGAGGCGCAGGCGGCGCGCTGCTTCGCCAATCTCGATGCGATCCTGGAGGAGGCGGGCATGACCCGCGCCGACGTGGTGCGCTTGAACGCCTACGTGACCGCGCGCGAGCACATGGACGGCTACATGGCGGCCCGCGACGCCTGGGTCGCGGCGCTGCCGGTTCCGCCCGCCTCGACGCTGATGATCGTGGGCGGCTTCACCCGACCGGAATTCCTGGTGGAGGTGGAGATGATCGCCGCCGCGGCGCCGCGGTGACGGCGAGGC
>JBCBYE010000071.1:0-10848 GCA_039816075.1 Pseudomonadota bacterium
CGCGTCGATGATGGGCGAGCCGTCCATGCTCATGTCCATGATGCCGCCGAATTCACCTATCTGGGCGACGCGGCCCTGCTGACCCGCCCCGCCCCCGGCGCGCCCGGCGCGCCGGACGAGGCCGCGCTCGACCGCTTCCACGACTGGCAGCACCTGCGCGACAACCCCGCGGGCCTGCATCGGGAGCTCTGGTTCCACGAACATGGCGACCGCAGCTGGCTGATCGTCACCCGCGACACCGTCACGAACCAGATCCTCGGCGCGGAACTCGCCCGCGACGCCGAAAGGCCCGGGTCATGAGGCTTTCCGAAGGCGGCCTCATCGATCGCGACCGGACCCTGCGCCTGCGCTTCGACGACCGCACGATCGCCGCGCATCCCGGCGACAGCCTCGCCTCGGCCCTTCTGGCGAACGGCATCCGCCTCGTCGGCCGCAGCTTCAAGCATCACCGCCCGCGCGGCCTGCTCGGCGCCGGGGCGGAGGAACCCAACGCCCTCCTCGGAGCCCATGACGGCGCCCGGCACGAGCCCAACATCCGCGCCACCCTGGCCGAGGCGGAGGACGGCCTGCGCCTGCGCTCGCAGAACCGCTGGCCCTCGCTGACCTGGGATGTCGGGGAGCTGTCGGACCTCGCCAAGCCCCTGCTCGGCGCCGGCTTCTACTACAAGACCTTCATGGCTCCGGCCGCGTTCTGGGAACGTCTCTACGAACCCGTGATCCGCCGCGCCGCCGGCCTCGGACGCCTGTCGGGAGAGGCGGATCCGGAGGCGGCGGACAAGGCCTCGACATCCTGCGATCTGCTGGTCGTCGGCTCCGGCCCAGCGGGGCTCTCGGCCGCGCTGCACGCGGCGCGCGCCGGCCTCTCGGTCATCCTCGCCGAAGAAGACTTCGCCTGCGGCGGCCGCCTGCTGGCCGAAAACGAAGAGGTCGGCGGCCTCGGCTCGGCCGACTGGGCCGCCCGGACCCTGGCCGAACTGGCGCAGGCGCCGAACGTGCGCGTCATGCCCCGCACCGCGGTCTTCGGCGTCTACGATCACGGCCTCTACGCCGCCTGCGAACGTCTGCCCCGCAGTCCCGAACAGCGCCGCGAAAACCGCCCCACGCGCCGCCTGCACCGCATCCACGCGCGCCGCGCGATCCTCGCCGCCGGCGCGCTGGAACGTCCCGTCGCGTTCGAGGGCAACGACCGGCCCGGCGTCATGCTCGCCTCGGCCGTGCGCGCCTATCTCAACCGCTTCGCGGTGCTGGCCGGCCGGCGCATCGTGGTCTTCGCAACCAACGACGACGCCTGGCGCACCGCCAGCGACGCCGCGGCCGCAGGCGCTCACGTCACCCTGGCCGACCCCCGCCCGGCCGAGGCGCTGCCCCCCGCGCCCGACGGCGTGCAGGTGCTTCCCGAAACGCTCCCCACCGCCACCCGGGGCCGCCTCGCCCTGACGCAGGTCCACCTCAGGTCCCCCGGCAAATCGCGC
Organism: Pseudomonadota bacterium; assembly: GCA_039816075.1. Classification (GTDB taxonomy): domain Bacteria; phylum Pseudomonadota; class Alphaproteobacteria; order Rhodobacterales; family Rhodobacteraceae; genus Albimonas. Next base: position 1,473 of record JBCBYE010000071.1, read on the forward strand.
TGGGTCGAGGCGAACATCCTCGCCCTCGGCGGCGGGTGGAGCCCGTCGGTCCATCTCGCCTGCCACCAGGGCGGCAAGCCGGTCTGGCGCGACGATATCGCGGCCTTCGTGCCGGGCGAGGCGATGCCCCAGGGGCTCGCCGTCGCCGGCGCCGCCGCCGGCGCCTTCTCCACCCACGCCGCGCTGACCCAAGGCGCCCAGGCCGCCGCCGACGCGGCCGAGGCCCTGGGCCGCGCCGCCTCCGCCGCCGACATTCCCGCGGCCGAGGACGCGCCGACGCGTCAGCACGCCCTCTACGTCCTCCCCGGCGCCGGCAAGAACGCCTATGTCGACTTCCAGAACGACGTGACGGCGGCGGACGTCAAGCAGGCCCATGACGAGGGTTTCCGCTCCGTCGAGCATCTCAAGCGCTACACCACGCTGGGCATGGCCACCGATCAGGGCAAGACGGCCAATGTGGTCGGCCTCGCCGCCCTCTCCGACGTCGCCGGCCGCACCATCCCCCAGACCGGAACCACCACCTATCGCCCGCCCTGGACGCCTGTGCCCATCGCCGTCTTCGGCGGACGCCACCGCGGCCAGGCCTTCCGCCCGACCCGCGAAGCGCCCTCCCACCGCTGGGCCGCCGAGAACGGCGCCAGCTTCGTCGACTCGGGCGCCTGGAAGCGCGCCGAGTGGTATGCCCGACCGGGCGAGGCGGGCTGGCGCGACAGCGTCGACCGCGAAACCCTCGCCGTGCGCGCCGCCGTGGGCCTTTGCGACGTCTCCACCCTCGGCAAGATCGACGTGCAGGGTCCGGACGCCGCCGCCTTCCTCGACTTCGCCTATTCGAACATGATGAGCACCCTCCCCGTCGGCAAAGCCCGCTACGGCCTGATGCTGCGCGAGGACGGCCACGTCATGGACGACGGCACCGTCGCGCGCCTCGCCGACCAGCATTTCCTCGTCACCACCACCACCGCCAATGCCGGCCCGGTGTTCCGCCACCTCGAATTCCTGCGCCAGTGCCAGCGCCCCGACCTGGACGTCGCGCTGATCTCCGTCACCGACCAATGGGCGCAGATCGCCGTCGCCGGGCCCCGTTCCCGCACGCTGCTGGAGCGGGTCGCGACGGAGGACGTCTCGAACGACGCCCTGCCCTTCATGGGCGTGATCCCCGTCACGGTCGCCGGCGTCGCCGGCCGCCTCTTCCGCCTGTCGTTCTCGGGCGAGCTGGCCTATGAGCTCGCCCTGCCCGCCCGCTACGGCGACGCGCTGATGGCGCATCTGATGCAGGCTGGCGAGGACCTCGGCGTCGTCCCCTACGGGACCGAGGCGCTGGGCGTCCTGCGCATCGAAAAGGGCCACGCCGCGGGGGCGGAGCTCGACGGCCGCACCACCGCCGCCGATCTCGGCCTCGGCCGGATGCTCTCCAAGAAGAAGGACCATGTCGGCGCCGTGCTCGCCCATCGCGAGGGGATGACCGACCCCGATCGCCCCGTCCTCGTCGGCCTGCGCGCCCTGGATCCGGAGAAAAAGCTCGGCGCCGGCGCGCATCTGTTCGCCAAAGGCGCCCGGCGCGTCGTCGCCAACGATCTGGGCTGGGTCAGCTCCGTCGCCTGGTCGCCGCATCTGGGAACCATGATCGCCCTCGGCTTTCTCGTCCGGGGGGCCGAGCGCCAGGGCCAGGTCGTCATGGCCTCCGATCCGGTGCGCGGCCGCGACACGGCGGTCGAGGTCGTCTCCCCCCATTTCATCGACCCTCAGGGAGAGCGTCTGCGTGGCTGACCTTGCGGAAACCCCGGCCGACGGCGGCCTCGTCGACGAAACCTTCGACGGTCTGCGCATCGCCGCCGAACCCTGGCGCCCGCTCGCCTCCATCCAACCCTTCCGCGGCCGCCGGCCCGAGGTCGAGGCCGCCCTCGGCGCGCGCCTCCCCGACCCGGGCCGGCGCAGCGACGCCGCCCTGCACATCGCCCTCGATCAATGGCTGGTGGAGGGCGACGCCGCCGCCCTCTCCGACAGCCTCTCCGGCCTCGCCGCCGTCACCGATCAGTCCGACGCCTGGAGCTTCTGGCGCCTTTCCGGCGCCGATCCGCGCCCCGCCGTGGCCCGCCTCGCCCCCTTCGACCCCGCCGATCCGCGCTACGCGGACGGCGCGAGCCTGCGCAGCCAGCTCGCCCGCCATCCCGGCCTGGTGGTGATCGAGCCCGGCGCCCGGGCCATCCGCCTCGCCTGCCCGCGCAGCTACGCCGCCAGCTTCGCGCGCGCCCTGCGCGAGGCCGCGCTGGCCTGAGCCGCGCTCAGCAGCCGGGCGTCAGCCGCAGCAGGTTGGAAAACCCGCTCAGTCCATCGCGCCCGATCAGCCCGCACAGCCGCGGTCCGGAGGCGCCCTGCGCCTCGCAGAAATCGTGCCCGCCCATGTCCAGGTTCAGCGCCATGGCCGGCGCCGCCTCGGCCAGCGCCTCGGCCGCCGCGTCGTACAGCGTCAGCGCCTCGCGGCTCTGCCAGACCGACAGCGCGCCGTCCGGTCCCTGCAGCAGCAGCCGGCGCACCGCCGTAGGGGCCTCCTCGCGCCGCCGCAGGTCCAGCGCGCCGTCGCGGATCAGCAGATGGCTCTGCATCAGCGCGCCGCCCGACGCGACGATCCCGTCCAGATATCCGCCGCGCCGCGCCGGATCGCGCAGCGCCTCGGCCGCCACGCCCACCGTCGCGCGACCGTCGGCCTCCACCACCGCCACGCCGTCCATGCGCGCCACCTGCCGGTTGGCCACGCGCCCCGCGCTGACGAAGGCGCCCACGGGCCGCGGCGCGCCGCCCTCGCGCGGCTCCACGCCCGTATAGGCGCCCGTCACGGTCAGCGCCCCGGGCGCCGCGCCGTCCAGCGCCTCCAGATCCTCGGGCAGCAGCAACAGCTCCGCCCGCGCGCCGACGCAGCCCTGCCAGACCAGCTCGGCCTGCGCGCCCCCGGCCGCGGCGAGGGCAAGGCCTGCCGCCGCCGCCAGCCGGATCATCCCGGGCTCATCCCGCGCAGGCGCTCCGACCTCCGGCGCAGCATCTCCAGCGTCGCCAGCAGCGCGATGGAGATGAAGACCAGGATCGTCGCCACCGCCAGGATCGTCGGGCTGATCTGCTCGCGGATGCCGCTGAACATCTGCCGCGGGATCGTCCGCTGGCTGACATCCGCCATCTGCAGCACCACCACAACCTCGTCGAAGCTGGTGATGAAGGCGAAGAGCGCGCCCGAGATCACGCCCGGCAGGATAAGCGGCATCTGCACCTTGAAGAACGTGGTGGTCGCCGAGGCGCCCAGGCTCTGCGACGCCCGCACCAACGACTTGTCGAAGCCCACCAGCGTCGCCGTCACCGTGATGATCACGAAGGGCGTGCCCAGAACCGCATGGGCGAGGATCAGGCCCAGATAGCTCCGGTCCAGCCCCACTTGGGAGAAGGAATAGAACAGCCCCGAGGCGGTGATCACCAGCGGCACGATCATGGGCGAGATCAGCATCGCCATGATCGGCCCCTTCCACGGCATCTCCGACCGGCTCAGCCCGATGGCCGCCAGCGTGCCCAGCGCCGTCGCCAGCAGCGTGGCGAAAAAGCCGATGAAGAAGCTGTTCTTGATCGCCCGGATCCACTGGGCGTTGTTCCACATGTCCGCGAACCAGCCCTCGGTCGCCTCCGGGTCGGCCATGCCGTTGCTCAGCATGTCCTGGTACCAGCGCAGCGAATACGCCTCGGCCTCGAAGTTCAGCATCCCTTCGGTGAAGCTGAAATAGGGCTCGGCGTTGAAGCTCAGCGGCAGGATGATCAGGATCGGGCTGATCAGGAACAGAAAGATCAGCCCGCAGATGAAGCGAAAGGCGTAGTGCCAGACCCGTTCGGCCGGCGTGGCATAGCTCGGCAGCGACATCGCCTCACCCCAGCTTCATGTTGTCGATGCCCACGATGCGATCGTAGAGCCAGTAAAGGATCAGCACGAATGCCAGCAGCACCAGCCCCAGCGCCGCCGCCAGGCTGTAGTTGAGCGAACTGCGCATGTGGTTGTCGATGATGTTCGAGATCATCACCCCGTCCTGGCCGCCGACCAGCGCGGGCGTGATGTAATAGCCGATGGCCAGGATGAACACGAGAATGCCCCCCGCCCCGATCCCCGGCACCGTCTGCGGGAAATAGACCCGCCAGAACGCCGTCCAGTTGGTCGCCCCCAGCGATTTCGCGGCCCTCAGGTAATAGGGCGGGATCGCCTTCATCACCGAATAGAGCGGCAGGATCATGAAGGGCAGCAGGATATGCGTCATCGCGATCAGCGTGCCCAGCTTGTTGTATATCATGCTGAACCTCGCCTCGTCGCTGGCGACCCCCACGAAGACGAAGATGTCGTTCAGCACCCCCTGCCCCTGCAGGATCGCGATCCAGGCCGTCGTGCGCACCAGGATCGACGTCCAGAATGGCAGCAGCACCATGATCATCAGCAGGTTCGCGCTGCGCGAGGGCAGATGCGCCAGCAGCCAGGCCACCGGATAGCCCAGGATAAGCGTGAACGCCGTCACCAGGGCCGAGATCTCCAGCGTCCTCAGGAACAGCTTGACGTGGATGCGCAGCACCTCGTCGATCTGCCGGATGCCGCCGTCGTCGGCGAAGCGCAGGTCTATGGATTTGAGCACGAAGCTCGCCGTGTAGCTGTTCGACGCCCGCTTCATCGCCGCCCAGAACGCCGGGTCGCCCCAGTCCTTGTCGACGTCCAGCAGCTTCTCCTTGAACGGCGCCTCCATGCGCGCCGCCCGCCGCGTGGTCTTCTTGAAGGTGGACGTCGCGCCCGAAAACTCGCGGTTCACCCGGGCCCCGACCCGCGTCGGCAGGGCGCGGTCGATCTCCCGCGCCTCCAGCAGGTCCGCCACGACCGCGGCATAGACCTCCTCGTCCGGCAGCTCGGGGTATTGCCAATCCTGCAGCAGGACCGTGGTGCGCGGCATCCCCTCTTCGAACCGGTCGTTGTAGACGCCCTGGAACAGCAGATAGGCGATGGGCACGAAGAAGAACAGGAAGATGAACGCGATCAGCGGCGCCGTCAGGCCCAGCGCCCGCATCCGCGTGCGGAACAGGGCCTGCGCCAGCCGCCGCTTCAGCGGCGTGCCGTCCGCGGCCATCAGGCGGCCGGAGGCATCGGTCTCCTCCGTGCGCCGGGCCTCGTCCGCGCCGTCCATGGTGGCGTCGGCCATGCCGCGCTCCCCCTCAGGTCCTTGCCGCGGTGCGTTCCGCTACCGCCGCCGCGCCCCGATCAGCAGGGGGCGCGGGGGGAGAAGCGGGGGGCCGCGCGCTCCGGCGCGGCCCCCCGTCCGCGATCAGTTCGCCAGCCAGGCGTTGAAGCGCTCGTTCAGCTCGTCCTGGTTGTCGGCCCAGAACTCGAAGTTGTTGACCAGCGCCGTTTCGAGGTTCGCCTCGGCGGTGGGCATGTGCGGGGCCATCTCGGTCTCGCCGTCGTTGAACAGGCCCACCAGCGCGCCCGAGCTCTTGCGGGCCGGGCCGTAGGCGATCCAACTGGCCTGGTCCGCCAGACGCTGCGTGTCGGTGGAAAAGGCGATGAACTCCTTCGCCAGATCCTTGTTCGGCGCGCCCTTGGGGATCACCCACAGGTCGAAGTCCAGGATCTGACCGTCCCAGTTCACCTCGAACGGCTTGCCCTCGCCCGCGGCGGCGTTGAAGATCCGGCCGTTGTAGGCGGTGGTCATCAGAACCTCGCCGTCGGCCAGCAGCTGCGGCGGCTGCGCGCCCGCTTCCCACCAGACGACCTCGTCCTTGATCGTGTCGAGCTTGGCGAAGGCGCGGTCGATGCCCTCATCCGTGTCGAGCATGTCGTAGACGTCCGCCGGCGCCACGCCGTCGGCGATCAGCGCCATCTCCAGGTTGGCCTTGGGGTTCTTGCGCAGCCCGCGCTTGCCCGGGAACTTCTCCAGATCGAAGAAATCCTCCAGGCCTTCGACGCCCGACACCTTGGTCGTGTCGTAGGCGAAGATGGTCGACCACACGATGTTCGCCACCGCGCATTCGGGCAGCGAGCCCTCGATGAAGTCCTCGGCCGCGGGCGTGCCGTCGGGGGCGGCGGGCAGGATCGAATGATCGATCGGCTCCAGCAGGCCCTCGTCGCAGCCGCGCACGGCGTCCGAATACTCCACATCGATCAGGTCCCAGGTGACGTTGCCGGCCTCGACCTGCGCCTTCACCTCGGCCAGACCGCCGTTGTAATCCTCGGACAGGATCGTCTTGCCGGTCTTGGCCATCCAGGGCTTGTGATAGGCCTCCACCTGGCTCTTGGTGTAGGCGCCGCCCCAGGACACCACGGTCAGATCATCGGCCGAGGCCGCGCCCGCGATCAGCGTCAGCGCGATCGCAGAGGTCAGGGTTTGCTTGAGCATCGCTCTCTCCGGTGTGTTGGTCCGGCCGTTCGGAGGCCGGATCGGTTGGTGGGCGCGCGCGGTCCCTCCGACCGCGTCGCGCGCGATTCGCCCGGCAGGACGCCGGACGAGGGGATCTCGTCAGGCCGCGTCCAGCGCGCGGCAGTCCTCGGCGCGCCAGCCCAGCGTCGCCGTCTCGCCCACGCGCAGCGCGGCGTGGTCCGAGGCGTTGGGCATCTTGACCACGAAGTCCGAATTGCCGTGCACGTTCATGCGCACGCGGATGTGGTCGCCCAGATAGATAAGCTCCAGCACCTGGCCGGTGACGGAATTGGCGCCCTCGGCCGCCCCCACCTCGACGCGCTCGGGGCGCAGGCTCAGCCGCGTGCGCTCGCCCTCGCCGCCGCAGGCCACGGCCAGGGCGCGGCAGCGCTCGCCGTCGGCGAACTCCACCTCGGCGAATTGGCCCTCGCGGCGGCGCACGATGGCCTCCAGCGTGTTGTTCTCGCCGATGAACTGGGCGACGAAGCTGTTCTCCGGCCGCTCGTAGAGCGTCGCGGGATCGGCCAGCTGCTGGATGCGCCCGTCGTTGAACACCGCGATGCGGTCCGACATGGTCAGCGCCTCGGACTGGTCATGGGTGACGTAGACCACCGTGACGCCGATGTTTTCGTGGATGTGCTTGATTTCGAACTGCATCTGCTCGCGCAGCTGCTTGTCCAGCGCGCCCAGCGGCTCGTCCATCAGCACCAGCTCGGGGTCGAAGACCAGCGCCCGCGCCACGGCGACGCGCTGCTGCTGACCGCCCGACAGCTGGCTGGGCCGCCGGCCGCCGAAGCTGCCCATCTGCACCATGTCCAGCGCGCGGCGCACCTTGTCCTCGGTCTCCGCCTTGCTCATCTTGCGGACCTGCAGGGGGAAGGCGAGGTTCTCGGCCACGGTCATGTGCGGGAACAGCGCGTAGTTCTGAAACACCATGCCGATGCCGCGCTTGTGCGGCGGGATGTTGTTGATGGGGCGCCCGTCCAGCTTGATCTCGCCATGGGTGGCGGTCTCGAACCCGGCCAGCATCATCAGGCAGGTCGTCTTGCCCGAGCCCGAGGGGCCGAGCATCGTCAGGAACTCGCCCTTGCCGATGCTCAGGTTCAGATCCTTCACGACCAGCGTTTCGCCATCGTAGCTTTTCTGCACGCGTTCGAATGCGACGAACGCGTCGGCGGGGTCCGGCATCAGCTCTCCTCGCGGCGCGGCTCCGTCGTTGCGGGCCACGTCCATTTCCCTGTCATCGACCAGTCAAACAGAGGCCGCCGCCCGGCGCAACCGGAGGGCGCCTCATTGCGCGGCGCCGCATCCCGTTTGACGAATATGCAGGCGCTGCAACGCCCGCTCCGCCGCCGCCGCAGGCGCGACGTCGCGACGCACGCCCCGGGGCGCCGCGCCGCAGCACGTATGCAGAAAGCGACCGTTGACTATGTCCGACCCACCCGAGAAGGTGCGCCGCAAGCTGCCAGGATATTGAAAATGGACCGACTTAACGAAATGGAGGCCTTCGTGCGCGTGGTGGACCTGGGCGGGTTCACCGACGCGGCCAAAAAGATGGGCCTCTCCAAGTCCGCCGTCTCCAAGCATGTGGCCTCGCTCGAGGACCGTCTCGGCGCGCGCCTGCTCAACCGCACCACGCGCCGCGTCAGCCCCACGGAGATCGGGCTCGCCTATTACGATCGCGCCATCCGCGTGCTCGCCGACGCGCACGAGGCCGACGCCATGGTCTCGGCCATGCAGGACGCGCCGCGGGGCGAGCTGAGGGTCAGCGCCCCGGTCAGCTTCGGCGTGCGGCGGCTGGCCCCGGCGGTGGCCGACTTCCTGCGCGCCTATCCCGACATCTCCGTGCACATGGTGCTCGACGACCGCTTCGTAGAGCTGGTGGCCGAGGGCTACGACATGGCCATCCGCGTCGGGGAGCTTCCCGACAGCAGCCTGCGCGCGCGCAAGCTGCAGGACACGCCCCTGCACCTGGCCGCCTCGCCCGCCTACCTGGCCGAACGCGGCGCGCCGCAAAGCATCGCCGACCTCGCGGCGCATGAGCTGCTGCATTACTCCAACCTCAGCTCCGGCAATTACTGGCGACTGCTCGGCCCCGGCGGGCAGGAGCGTCAGGTGCGCGCCGTGGGCCGCCTGACCGTGAACAACGGCGACGCCCTGCGCCGCGCCGCCATCGACGGTCAGGGCATCGCGCTGCTGCCCGACTTCATCATCGACGACGCCTTCGCGACGGGCGAGCTGGTGGAGGTCCTGCCCGAGGCGCGCCGCCCCCCCATGGGCGTTTTCGCCATCTACCCCCAGGGCCGCTTTCCCCAGCCCAAGCTGCGCGTCTTCATCGACCACCTGGTCGAGGCGCTCAAGTAACCCGCCGCGCGCCCTCCCCCGCCCCGGGCTCCCCCCGAGGCGGCATCGCGCCGAAGCCGCATCTCCGACGCGACGCCCCTTCGAAACGCGGCCGGCCCCCGTCGCCGGCGAGGGCCGGCGCCCCCCCGCGCCGCCGATGCCCAGCCCCCGCGGCCGCTCCGCCGACGTCGATCGAAGGGCGGGCGAAGGGCGGACGCCCGCCGCAACCCACGCCGCCAAGATCCGCGCCCGAGCCCATAGAGCGCCGCCGGCAGGCCCCCCGCACGCCCCGGCGCGGCCCCGCGCCGCAAACGCCCCGGCGCGGCCTCGCGCCGCACATGCGACGCGCGGCCCGCGCCGGTCGCCGCCCGTCATTCCCGCCCGGTCCTGCACGGAGCGCGGCCACGCTGGCCAAAGCCGGCCCGGGCGTTCTCCGCGGCGCCGGTCGCAACCCCGGCGATCTCCGCGACGAAGCGCCTCCGACGCCCGGCGAACGCATCCCGCTCTCCCGACCCCGCAGGCTCGACCGGCCGCGCCTCCGACACCCAAGGCCCGCCGCCGATCCCGCCGGTCGTCCGCCCCCCGCCGCAAACCTGCCGACCGCCAATCTCCAC
>JBCBYE010000468.1:0-3992 GCA_039816075.1 Pseudomonadota bacterium
CGCATCTGACGCCGCAGCATGTGCTGACGCTGGACGATGCGGGCCGCATGGGCGTCAGGCTGGTGCAGGACGGGCGCGCCCGCTTCGCCGCGGTCGAAGTGCTGCGCGAGACGCCCGAGGGCCTCTGGCTCGACGGGCTGCCGGAGACCGCCGACATCATCTTCGTCGGGCAGGAATACGTGGGCGAAGGCCGGGCCGTCGAGGTCACCCTGGAAGACTGGAGCGTCACGCGATGATCGGCATGATCGACTGGGGCACGGAACGGGCCCGCATGATCTTCGCCTTCGTGATCCTGTCCATCGCGGCGGGATCGGTGGCGTATGTGGGCCTGCCCAAAGAGGGCGAGCCGGACATCCAGGTGCCCGTCCTCTTCGTCAGCCAGGGCTTTCCCGGCATTTCGGCCGCCGATGCGGAACGCCTGCTGCTCAAGCCGTTGGAGCAGGAGCTGCGCGAGGTCGACGGCCTCGACCAGATGAGCTCGACCGCCGCCGAAGGCTACGCCAACGTCATCATGGAGTTCGACTTCGGCTGGAACAAGGACGCCACCATCGCGCAGGTGCGCGAGGCGGTGGACAAGGCCAAGACCGAGTTCCCCGACGGCTACAACGAGCCGACGATCGACGAGTTCAACTTCTCGGCCTTCCCCATCGTGGTGGTCTCGCTCTTCGGCGACGTGCCGGAGCGCACGCTGCTGCGCTACGCCAAGGACCTGCAGCGCGACCTCGAAAGCCTCGGATCGGTGCTGGAGGCCGGGCTGACCGGCCATCGGGACGAGATGCTGGAGGTGATCCTCGATCCGCTGGCGCTGGAGGCCTACGACATCACCGGGCAGGAGCTGGTGAACGTCGTCGTGAACAACAACCGCCTGGTCGCCGCCGGCGCGGTGGAAAGCGGCGCGGGCGAATTCTCGGTCAAGCTGCCGGCCTCGTTCAAGACCGCGGCGGACGTCTACAACCTGCCGGTGAAGGTCAACGGCGACCGCATCATCCGCCTGAGCGACGTCGCCGACATCCGCCTGACCTTCGAGGACGCGGCCGGCACCGCCCGCTACAACGGCCAGACGACCATCGCGCTGCAGGTGTCCAAGGTGAAGGGCGCCCCCGTCATCGACACCGTGCAGGAGATCAAGGCCGAGGTGGCGCGCGTCAGCAGCGGCTGGCCCCAGGCGATGCAGGACGCCGTGCGCATCTCGTATTCCATGGACGAGAGCGCCCAGGTGCGCGGCATGGTCGGGCAGCTGGAGGGCTCGGTCCTCACGGCCGTGGCGCTGGTGATGATCGTGGTGCTGGGCGCGCTCGGCTTCCGATCCGCCCTTCTGGTCGGCTTCGCGATCCCCACGTCGTTCCTGCTGTGCTTCGGCCTTCTGGCCGTCTTCGGGATGAGCGTGACGAACATCGTGATGTTCGGCCTGATCCTGGCGGTGGGCATGCTCGTGGACGGCGCCATCGTGGTCGTGGAATACGCCGATCAGCGCATCCGCGAGGGCATGGGCCCGATGCGCGCCTACGGGGCGGCGGCCAAGCGCATGTTCTGGCCCATCGTGTCCTCCACCGCGACGACCCTGTGCGCCTTCCTGCCCATGCTGTTCTGGCCGGGCATTCCGGGCGAGTTCATGGGCAACCTGCCGGTGACGCTGATCTTCGTGCTGTCGGCCTCGCTGGTGGTGGCGCTGCTCTACCTGCCGGTGGTCGGCGGCGTCGCGGGGCGCCTGTCGCGGGCGCTGGAGCAGGGCTCGATCCGACTGCAAAGGGCGCTGCCCCTGGTGGTGCGCGGCGTTCTCCTGCTGGTCGTCTCGGCGATGGTGGCAGGCGCGGGCTACGGCGTCGCGACGCTCGCGGCGCCGTGGAACCTCGCGAGCGCCGCGGCGCTGATCGTGCTGGCGCTCGGCCTTTCGACGATCTCGGGCAGCTTCAAGAACCGCGACGCCGCCCCGCCGCCCAAGGCCGGCTATCGCCGCACCGCCTTCGGCCACGTGATCCGCTTTCTGGTGGGCAATCCGGTCATGCCCTTCGTGGCGCTCGCGGTGGCCTTCGGCGGCGTCTTCGCCGCCTTCCAGTACTACGGCGCCAACAACAACGGCGTGGAGTTCTTCGTGAAGACCGAGCCGGAGCGCGCCATCGTCTACGTGCGCGCCCGCGGCAATCTCAGCCTCGCCGAACGCGACCGCCTGCTGCGCGCCATCGAGGACAAGGTGCTGGTCATCGACGGCATCGAAAGCGTCTTCGCCTTCGCCGGCGACGGCGGCCTGTCGCGCGGCGGCGACGGCGCGCCCAAGGACACCGTCGGGCAGATCCAGGTGGAGCTCGCCCCCTGGGGCACGCGCCGCCCGGGCGACGAGATCCTCGCCGACATCGTCGAGGCCATCGGCGCCTATCCCGGCGTGATCTCCGAGGTGCAGCAGCAGCAGGACGGGCCCCAGCAGGGCAAGCCCATCCAGCTGCGCCTGACCGGGTCCGATTGGGACGCGCTCATGGCCTCGGCCGAGATCGCCCGCGCCGGCTTCGCCCGGATCGAAGGGCTGACGGAGCTGGAGGACACGCGCCCCCTGCCCGGCATCGACTGGGAGCTGGACGTGGACGTCGCCACCGCCGGCCGCTTCGGCGCCGACGTGGCGCAGATCGGGCCCATGGTCTCGCTGCTGACCAACGGCATCCTGCTCGACACCATGCGCCCCGACGACAGCGACGACGAGATCGAGATCCGCGTGCGCTTTCCCGAAGAGTTCCGCGTCATCTCGACCCTCGACGACATGCGCGTGCGCACGGCCATGGGCATGATACCGCTGGAGAATTTCGTGACGCGCCGGCCGGTCGCCAAGTTGGGCGAGATCAATCGCGTGGACGGCGTGCGCTATTTCGACGTCAAGGCCGACGTGGCGGCGGGCGTGAACGTCAACGAGAAGATCGCCGAGCTGGCCGCCTGGATCGAGGCCGAGGATCCGTTCCCCGACGCCGTCGACTGGGCCTTCACCGGCGATCAGGAAGAACAGGCGGAGAGCCAGGCCTTTCTCGGCCAGGCCTTCATGGGCGCGCTCGGCCTGATGTTCGTGATCCTGCTGGCGCAGTTCAATTCGGTCTACAACTCCATCCTGGTGCTTTCGGCCGTGGTGATGAGCGTGGCGGGCGTGCTGATCGGCATGGTCGTGATGGGCCAGACCTTTTCGATCATCATGACCGGCACCGGCATCGTCGCGCTGGCCGGGATCGTGGTGAACAACAACATCGTGCTGATCGACACCTACCAGGAATACGCGCGCCAGATGCCGCGGATCGAGGCGATCATCCGCACGGCGGAGCAGCGCATCCGCCCTGTCCTGCTGACGACCATCACCACCATGGCGGGGCTGACGCCGATGATGATGGGCATCTCGGTCGATTTCGCCCAAGGCGGCTACACCACCGGGGCGCCGGCGGCGCTGTGGTGGACGCAGCTGGCGACGGCGGTGGTCTGGGGCCTGGGCACGGCGACGGTGCTGACGCTGGTGGTGACGCCGGCGGCGCTGGCGGCGCGGATCTGGCTGGTGGCGGGACTGGGCAAGCTGGCGGAGCTCTGGGCGCGGGCGATGGCGCCGACGGGCGAGCGCGCGACCCTCTCGCGCCTGCGCCGCGACGCCTGGCGGGCGGAGACGCAGCCGGTGATCTGGGGCGGCGCCCCGGCCCGGGCGGCGGCGGTCGCCGCGCCCGCCTCGCCCTTCGACGAGGCGCCGCCGCGCGATCCGGACGGCAACCTGTTCCTCGACGGCGGCGGCTACGCCAAGGCTGCGGAGTAGTCGTTCCGCCGCGCCAGGCGCCCTGGCCCGCATAGCGCGCGCCCCCAAGGGCTGCGCGCGTGGCGCGCAAGCGCCGCGAGGACCGGTCCGCGCGTTCCCACGCCCCGCCCGCGGCGCGCGGCGCCCGCCGCCGCCCGGGCCGGGGCGCCGCCCTAGATCACCGGCTGCGTCTCCGCCCGCCAGGCGTCGCGGCGCAGGCGCGAGAGGGTCGCGCGCTCGCCCG
>JBCBYE010000823.1:0-1757 GCA_039816075.1 Pseudomonadota bacterium
CTTGATCCGGGGCCTCCTTCGGTCGCGTTGCGCGGGGCGGCGGGCGGCTTGCGGCCACCGCGGCGCCGTCCCCGCGACGGCGGCGCCCGGCCGGGCCCCAGGAGGCCCCGGATCAGGTCCGGGGCGAGACGGCGCGGGGCGGCGGGGGACGGGCGACCTCGCCGCACGAGCCCTGACCGGGCGCCGTCGCCGCCCGGGTCGCTTCCGCCCCTTCCTCCGTCGCCCTTGACCCGGGCCGCGCGGCGCGCCCCGGTATCACTCGAAGATCACGGGACCGAGGGAGTGCGGATGATGAAGCAGGCGCGGGCGATCGTCGTCGGGGGCGGCGCGGTGGGGACCTCCATCGCCTATCATCTGGCCAAGGCCGGCTGGTCCTGCATCCTGCTGGAACGCGACGAGCTGACCTCGGGCTCCACCTGGCACGCCGCGGGCCTGCTGCCGCTGTTCAACATGAGCTACGCGACGTCTCACATCCACGATTACAGCGTGAAGTTCTACAAGGGGCTGGAGGCGGAGACGGGCCTGAACTCCGGCTTCTCCGTCGTCGGCAACCTGCGCATGGCGCAGACCGAGGCGCGGATGGACGAATATCGCCTCTACGCCTCCACCGCCGAAACGGTGGGCATCGAGATGGAGTGGCTGACGCCGGACGAGATCAAGCGCCGCTGGCCGCTGGTTCGCACGGACGATCTGAAGGGCGCGATCTACCACCCCGGCGACGGCTACATAAACCCCGCCGACGTCACCCAGGCCATGGCCAAGGGCGCGCGGGCGAACGGCGTGGAGATCCTCCGCCGCTGCCAGGTCGACGGCTTCGAGCGGCGCGGCGACCGCTGGATCGTGAAGGCCGTGCAGATGGTGGAAAAGGGCGGCAACCTCGTCCGCTCCGACGAGGTGCTGGAGCTGGAATGCGAGCATGTGGTGACCGCCACGGGCAACCACGCCCAGCGCACCGCCGCGATGTTCGGCTGCTGCATCCCCGCCCTGCCGGTGGAGCATCAGTACATCGTCACCGAGCCGGACCCGGCGCTGGTCGAGTGGCGCAAGCAGCACCCCGAGCACCCGGTGCTGCGCGATGCCGACGCCAAGTGGTACGTGCGCGAGGAGCGCGGCGGCTGGATCCTGGGCCCCTACGAACACGGCGCCCCCGCCTGGGCCAAGTTCGCCGTGCCCGACACCTTCCGCGCCGACCTGCTGCCGCTGGACCTGGAGCGGATCGAGGCGGAATACATGTCGATGCTGCACCGCATTCCATCCTCCGAAACCGCCGGGCTGAAGGACGATTTCAACGGGCCGATCTGCTACACGCCCGACGGCAATCCGCTGGTCGGGCCGGCGCCCGGCGTGGAGAATGTGTGGTTCGCCGAAGGCTTCTCCTTCGGCATCACCGCGGCGGGGGGCACGGGGCATTACCTCGCGCAGCTGATGACCGAGGGCGAGGCGGAGATCGACATGTGGTCGCTCGACCCCCGCCGCTACGGGCCCTGGGTGAACCGCGAATATGCCGCCCGCAAGAACGAAGAGTGCTACAGCCACGTCTTCATCCTTCACCACCCGGATGAGGAGCGGGAGGCGGCGCGGCCCCTGCGCACCTCGCCCGCCTATCAGCGCCTGAAATCCATGGGCGCGCAGTTCGGCCAGGTGAACGGGTGGGAGCGGGCGAACTATTTCGGCCCGGCGGATGCGCCCGAAAGCTTCGACCACGACGCCCGCAGCTTCCGCCGCGGCGGCTGGTGGCGATATGCCGAGGCGGAGGC
>JBCBYE010000559.1:0-3320 GCA_039816075.1 Pseudomonadota bacterium
CCGCGAAGGTGTCGTTGGTTGGCACCAGCATGGTGAAGTAGCTGAGCGCGCGGTTGTCCGTCGGGTCGAGATCGACGATGGCCGACGACCGCTCTCCCGGCTCCAGCGGCGGCGGCCCGGCAGGCGAGGCGACGACGGCGCCCACCGTGGTCCCCGGCTGGCTGGCCTGGCGCAGGCCGGCGAGGCCGCCGAAAACGCCGATCTCGGCCAGGTCCGCCAGCTCGGGCGAGGCGGCGGCCCCCACGTCGAAGGCGTCGAAGCCCCCGTCATGAAAGCCGAAGTAGACCGGCGTCAACGAGAAGCCGGGCTCCTGGATCAGGTTCTCGACGGTGATTTCGACCTGGAAGGCCGAGGCCGGCGCGGCGGCCAGAAGGCACAGCGCGGCGGCGCCGGCCAGATGGCGATGGATCGGCATGGGTTCGCTCCCCGAACACGAAGTTTGACTCAAGGTCGATCTAGCCGACCCGGGGGGAGCCTAAGCGCGCGGCGGCGGGGCCCGCGCTCAATCCTGACGCACGCTTGCGCGCGTCGGCGCGCCGCCTGCGTCACGCTGCCGCGAGGTTCGCGAGAGTGCGATCATGCAACCGGATCATAGGCGTAGACCCAATCGGTCAGCGCCTGCGCCCGAGCCGGGGCCAGCGCGCCGAACAGGGCCAGCGCCCCGGCCTTGACCCAGCGCTCGGGCGCCGATCGGCAGTGAAAACGCCAGCCGTTTCGCCGCGCGGCGGCCTGCAGACTGTTGCATCGCGGCTTGCGCACCGCCTCCCAGCCGCGCAGCGCCGCCTCCGACGGGGCGGTCTCGAGCGCGCGAGCGAGCGTGACCGCATCCTCCAGCGCCATGGCCGCGCCCTGCGCCATGAAGGGCAGGGTCGGATGCGCCGCATCACCGATCAGCGCCACGCGGCCGTTCGACCAGCGCGGCAGGGGGGCATGTTCGAACAGTCCCCACTCGAACGCTTCGTCCGCCGCGTCCAGAATCCGCCGCACGGCGGGGTGCCAGCCGGCGAAGCGCGCGCGCAACGCCGGCAGGTCGCCGGGCGCCGACCAGCCCTCCGCCTTCCAGTCGCGCCGCTCCGTCACCGCGACGAAGTTCACCGTGCCGCCGCGGCGGATCAGGTAACTGACGAAATGCGCCCGCGGCCCCATCCAGACGTTCGCCGCCGGCCGCACCAGCCCTTCGGGCAGGCGCGCTGCGTCCACCGTGCCGCGAAACGCCGCATGGCCGGAAAACCGCGGCCGCGACGCCCCCGCCACCTGCGCGCGCAGGGCCGACCGCACGCCGTCGGCGCCCAGAACCAGATCGGCGCGCCGTTCCGCCCGGTCGGTCGCCAGGAGGCCGTCCGCCTCCGCTCGCTGCACCGTCTCGCCGAGCGTGATCCGCGCGCCCGCGCCGCGCGCCGCCTCGGCCAGCGCCGACAGCAGCTGCGCGCGGTGGATCTGCAGATAGGGCGCGCCGAACCGAGCCTCCGCCGTCGTCAACGGATTGCGCCAGACCGTTCGGCCGGATCGGAACAGGCGCAGCTCCACCGCCTCGGGTGCGAAGCCGGCGGCGCGCACGGCCTCGCCGGCGCCCAGCGCGTCGACCGCTTTCATCGCGTTGGGCGACAGCTGCAGGCCCGCGCCGACCTCGCGCAGGGCCGGAGCGCGCTCCACCACCTCCACCGCATGACCGGCGCGCGCCAGAGCGGCTGCGGCCGCCAGGCCGGCGATGCCGGCGCCGACGACGACGATGGATAGCCGCGGCGCGCTCACCGGCCGGTGAAGACCGGCTTGCGCTTGGCCAGAAAGGCGGCGACGGCGTTCGCCGCATCCTCCGACGTGGCGCAATCGGCCTGCAGGCGCGCTTCCTCGGCAAAGGTCTCGTCCAGCGTCGCCGCGACCGCCCGGCGCAGCACCGTCTTGGCGTGCCGCAGGGTCCGCGGCGCGCCCTGCGCCAGCCCCGCCGCCCAGTCGAGCGCGGCCCGGCGTGCCTTGCCCGTCGGCACGACCCGGTTCACCAGCCCCGCCGCTGCGCAATCGGCCGCCGGCAGCTTCTCCGCCCCCACGATGGCCGCATAGGCGCGCTTGTAGCCCAGCGCCTGAACCATGTGCCAATGGTTGCCGCCGTCCGGGATCAGGCCGATGGCGGCGAAGGCCTGGTAGACGTAGGCGTCCTCTTCCATCACCGCGAGGTCGCAGGCCATCGCATAGGCCGCCCCGATGCCGGCGCAGGCCCCCTGAATCGCGGCGACATAAGGCTTGGCGGACCCGGCGATGGCGTCGAGCGAGGGCTTGAAGCCGTCGTTCAAAAGCCGCTCCACCTCCGGCCCCATCGCGGCCTCGGTCAGATCCGCGCCGGCGCTGAAGGCTCGGCCCTCGCCGGCCAGGACCACCACGCGCACGGCCTCGTCCGCCTCCACCGCGGCCAAGACCTGCGTCAGGTCCTCGCGCAGGGTCCGGTCGAAGGCGTTCAGCCGGTCCGGCCGGTTCAACGCCACCAGCGCCACGGGGCCGTGCCGCTCCATCAGAACGGCGTCATGGGCTTGCATCGCAGGCCTCCTCAGTCTTGCGTCAGCGCGCGGATGCGGGCCTCGTCCAGGCCGATCTCGCGCAGAACCGCCTCGGTGTCGGCCCCGGGCGTCGCCGGGGCCCCGGGCGCGAAGGGCGGGGCGGAGGCGAAGCGCGGCGCCGGGCCGGGATGGCGCAGCCCATGCGCCTGCTCCGCCGCGCCCCGCGCCGCCATATGCGGATGCGCCGCCGCCTCGCGATAATCCAGCACCGGCGTCGTGCAGGCATCCGACCCGTCGAACACCGCCGACCAATGCGCCTGGTCGCGCGTGGCGAACAGCGCCTCCAGCCGCGTCTGCTGCCCGGCCCACAGCGCCCGGTCGTCCTGCGCGCCGAAGCTCTCGGGCTCGATCTCCAGCCGCGCCAGGAACTCCGCGAAGAACTGCGGCTCGATGCACCCCACGGCCATGAAGCGTGCGTCGGCGCAGGCGTAGCAGCGATAATAGGGGGCCGCGCCGTCCAGCATGTTGGCCGACCGCTCCGGCGTCCAGCGCCCGGCGGCGTCCAGCGAGTGCATCAGGCTCATCATGTGGAACGCCGCGTCGCAGATCGCCGCATCCACCACGTCGCCCATGCCGGTCTCGCGCGCCCTCAGCAGCGCGGCGAGCATGCCTGCGACCAGAAACAGCGACCCGCCGCCGAAATCCCCGATCATGTTCAGGGGCGGCGGCGGCGGCCGGTCCGCCGGGCCGATGGCCTGCAGCACGCCGGTGACGGAGATGTAGTTGAGGTCATGCCCGGCCGTCCTGGCCCAGGGCCCCTCCTGCCCCCAG
>JBCBYE010000479.1:0-3930 GCA_039816075.1 Pseudomonadota bacterium
ATGATAGGCGACGTCAAGGGCTCGATGTCGTTTCGCGGGCGAAACGCGGGGGCGGCCGGATCGGGACGCTTTGCCAAGGGGCCGAAGCGCCGCGCGGCGGGCGGCGCGCGACGCGGCAGGTGGCGCGGCTGGTGGAGCGGCCTCCGTCGCCGTTTGCAGATCGTGCAAGAGGCGGCGGGTCTCGGCCGTCGGTTCGACCTGGGGGCCGAAGCGTAGAGGTTCGGCGTCGCGGGCGCTTTCGGTTCTGCCGGCAGGGCGAGGCCGAAGCCGGCGCAGGTCGATGGACGGGCCGGGACCGACCGGCGAGGGGGCGCGCGGGCGCTCGGCGCTTCGTCTCACGCTGCGCCCATGGGTCTGGATGTCGGAAGGCCTCCGACCGAGCCGCCAGGGGCGCGGTTGTCCGCCCACCGCCCGTCGTCTCCGGACGGCACGGCCTGAGGGAGGGCGCCGACGGACCCGCCGGCGCCCCTCCGACCGCGGCCGCGCGGCGCCGTCCTCGCCGCGCGCCGCCGCGCCGACGGCGCCGCCCGTGCAGAGCGGTCCGCGCGGCGCATCGACGGGCGCCGCTACGCGCCGAGCTCGGCCAGCAGAGCGTCCGCGTTCGCCACGCGCGCCAGGGGCGCCATGGCGGCCAGCGCGTTCTCGTGCTGCTCCGGCTGCGCGGTGGCGCAGGCGTCGGCGGCGACGGAGACCTCGAAACCCATGTCGGCCGCCTGCCGCACCGTGCCCTCGACCGCATAGGCGGTGGAGACGCCGCACACGATCAGCCGCCGTGCGCCCAGGCGCCACAGCACGTCGGCCAGGGCGCAGCCGTGAAAGCCGCTGTTGCGCTGATGGGTGACGACGACCTCCTCGCCCTGGGGGCCGAGCCCCTCCATGAACTTGGTTCCCCAGGTCCCCTCGCGCCAGGCGCCCAGCGCCATCCATTCGCGGATGTGGTCGGTGTTGGCGACCACGCCGCGATAGTCCGGCGGCACGGCGAGGCGCACATGCACGAGGGGGACGCCGGCGGCGCGGGCGCCGGCGAACAGGCGGCGGGCGGCGCCCAGCCGCTCCCACCGCCACTCGGCCTCCGCGGGAATGCCGACGCGGATCTTGCCGTCGGGATGGCAGTTCTCGTTCTGGTAATGCAGGGCGACCAGGGCGACGTCGCCGGTCCTGGTCCCGACCATCAGAAGCTGTCCTTGAGCCGTCGCACCTCGGCGAAGACGGCCGCGTCGTCGGCGCCGGCGAGGTCCACGGCCGCCTTCACCGACGGCTCGACGGCGCGCAGGAAGGGGTTGGTTTCCCGCTCTTCGGCCAGGGTGGCCGGCACGATGGGCGCGCCGGCGGCGTCGGCGGCGGCGATCGCCTCGATCCGGGCCTTCAGCGCCGCGTTGCCGGGCTCGATGGACATCGCGAAGGCGCCGTTGGCCTTGCCGTAATTGTGGCCGCTGTAGATCTTCGTGGCGTCGGCGAGCGCGGCGAGCTTCGACAGGCTTTCCCACATCTGCAGATGCGTGCCCTCGAAGATCCGTCCGCAGCCCAGCGCCATCAGCGAGTCGGCGGTGAAGGCCGTCTCGGCCCCCTCGAACGCGTAGGCGATGTGCCCGACCGTGTGGCCGGACACGTCGATGACGCGCGCCTCCTCCGCCCCCACGGCGACGCGGTCGCCCTCGGCCACGGCGATGTCGAGCGCCGGCAGGCGGGCGGCGTCGGCGGCATGGCCCACGGTCTTGGCGCCGTAGGCCGCCGCCAGTTCGGCCACGCCGTCGACATGATCGGCGTGGTGATGGGTGATGAGGATCAGGTCCAGCTTGCCGCCCGCCGCGTCGATGGCGGCGCGCAGGGGCGCGGCCTCGGGCGCGTCGACCACGGCCCAGACGTTCTGCTCGGGCTCGTGCAGCAGATAGCCGTAATTGTCGGACAGGCAGGGGATCACGGTGACGTCGAGGGCCATGGCGGGCGAACCTTTCGCGCGGCGGGCCGCGCGGCGAGGGCGCGGCGGGGGAGTTGGCGGGCCGGCGCGATGCGCTAAGGTCGGCCCGGAGCGGGTCGCGGCAGGGGCGGTCCGCGGCGGGGCGCACTCTAGGCGCCGATGGGCGCGGAGCGGAAGACGCGATGCATCTCGACGTGGTGGACCTTCGCCGCTTCTACTACCGCACGGCGCTGGGCCGGGCGGCGCAGCGCAGCCTTCAGGGCGCGGTGCGCGCGCTGTGGCCGGATGTGAGCGGGCGCACGGTGGTCGGCTTCGGCTTCGCCGCGCCGCTGCTGCGGCCGCTGATGGGCGAGGCGGGGCGCACGCTGTGCCTGATGCCCGCGCAGCAGGGCGTCTGCCGCTGGCCGCCCGAGGGACCGAACGTCGCGGCCCTGGTGGAGGAGACGCACTGGCCGCTGCCCGCCGGCTATGCCGATTTCCTGCTGGTGGCCCATGGTCTGGAACATTCGGAACGCCCGGCGGCCCTGCTGGAGGAGGCGCATCGCGTGCTGGCGCCCGAGGGACGGGTGATCGTGATCGCGCCCAATCGTTCGGGCATGTGGGCGCGGGCCGATGCGACGCCTTTCGGGCATGGGCGGCCCTATTCGGCCGGACAGCTCGAATCGATCCTCAAGGCCCATGATTTCCAGCCCGAACGGGCCTCGGCCGCGCTCTGGTCCCCGCCGTCGCATCGCCGGTTCTGGCTGAAGACCGGCGGCATGTGGGAGGCGCTGGGCCGCCGCCTCGACGCGCAGCGTCTCGCCGGCGCCGTGCTGGTGGAGGCGACGCGGCGGGTCTACGCCATGCCCCGGTCCGGCCTGAAGGAGCGGTCGCTGTCGCCGCTGGAGGTGCTGGAGGGTCTTGCCGGCGCCCGCCCCAAACCGGCGCCGGGCGGCGTGCGGCGCGGCTGAGCGGGGACATGGGCCGACGGCGCGCGCAGGGCCTGGCCGACGGGCGCGCGCGCGCCCGTCGAACTCACTCCGGCGGCGGGGGCAGGGCAGCGAGCGCCGCTTCGGCCTCGGACCGGCGGGCCCAGAGCCATGGGTCGTTGTAGAACGGATCGGCGAAGAGGAACGGGCGGCCGTAGCGGCGGCGATACGGCCCGTAGAGCAGGGGCGGCGGGGCCAGAAGCGCGGAGTCGATGCGCGCGATCTCCCGCTCCAGCCGATGACGGCGCAGGCCGAGGCGATGCGCGCGTCGCAGGGATTTCGTGCGGGCGGCCGGGCAGTAGGGCGCGAGCGCCTGGCCGGAGGCGCCGACCGCATGGGCGTTGGCCGGCGTGCAGTAGCTGCGCAGCCCGTCCTGCCGGCCGCGCGCCCAGGCCCGCGCATCGGGCGCGCGGCCCGCTTCGGCGCAGGAGGCGCGATGCTCCGCCAGACGCTCCGGCCCGGCGCCGCGGGCGCCGTCGGCGACGCCGACGGCGCGCCAATCGGCCGTGGCGCAGGCGTCGGCGCGGACCGGGGGCGGCGGCTGCGCGCAGGCCGAGACGAGCGCCGCGGCCAGGGTCGGCGCGGCCAGCCCGCGCAGCGCCCGAAGGCTCAAAAGATCACCCCGACGCCCCAGCCCACGCGCGTGCCGCCGGAGCCGATGGCGACGCCCACGCTGGGGCGGATGCGCGGCGTCCAGCCGCCCCCTGCGCGCCCGTCCTCGCGCCCATCGGCCGCGTCCGCCGGACCGGCGGCCGTGCGGCCGGCCCCGGCGGCGCCCCTTGCGTAGGCCTGCGCGAAGGGATCGCGCAGAGCCCCGGGGCAGTCGAGCGTGGCGGGCGCGCCGCGGCGGCCGAGCGCCTCGGCGTTTTCCGGCGCGCAATAGGCGGCGCGGCCCAGGGCGTGTCCTGCAAGGTAGTCGTCCTCGGCATCGTCCAGCGCGGCGCCGGCGAGACCGGGGCAGGCGTCGAGCGCGGCGAGGCCGGCGGCGGGCGCCCGCCCCGCCCGCGCATCCTCGCGGCCGGCGGCGAGGCGGGTGCGCGCGCC
>JBCBYE010000669.1:0-2512 GCA_039816075.1 Pseudomonadota bacterium
CCCTTGGCCGTGCGCACGCTGACGATGCGCCCGTCCTCGGCGTCCTTGGTGATGACGCCGTCCTTGACGCGCTCTTCCACGGTGCGCTGTTCGGCCATGAGGTCGCCTCCGGCTTGCGGCTTGCGGTTCGGGGGCGATCTGCCCGCTCAGGCATGAAAATGAGGTTTCGCGGCGCGGCGCGCAAGCCTTGCGCTCAGGGCAGCACGCACAGCATTTCATAGACCAGGTTCGCGCCCAGCATCGCGGTGGCGCCCGAGGGGTCCCAGGGGGGCGAGACCTCCACCAGGTCGCAGCCGACCAGAGTCAGACCGGCGCAGCCGCGCACGATCTCCAGCGCCTGGGGAGAGGTCAGGCCGCCCACCTCCTGCGTGCCGGTGCCGGGCGCGAAGGCCGGGTCGAGCGCGTCGATGTCGAAGGTCAGGTAGCAGGGCGCGTCGCCGACGCGGGCGCGCACCTCCTCCATCAGGGGCGTCAGGGAGCGGTGCCAGCAGTCCTCCGCCTGGACCACGCGGAACCCCTGATCGCGGCACCAGCCGAAATCGTCGGGGCCGTAGCCGGAGCCGCGCAGGCCGATCTGGGTCACGCGGTCGTTGATCAGCAGCCCCTCCTCCACCGCGCGGCGGAACGGCGTGCCGTGGGCGATGGTCTCGCCCATCATGGCGTCGTTGACGTCCGCATGGGCATCCACGTGGATCATCGCCACCGGCCCGTGCCGCGCCGCCGCGGCGCGCAGCAGCGGCAGCGTCAGGGTATGGTCGCCGCCGATGGCCACGGGCACGGCGCCGGCGGTCTGCACGTCGTCGGCGAAGGCCTCGATGCGCCGCACGCTGTCCTTGAGGTCGTAGGGATTGGTCGCCACGTCGCCGATATCGGCGATCTGCAACCGCTCGAACGGCGCGGCGCCGGTGCCCATGTTGTAGGGACGGATCATCCGGCTCTCGGCGCGCACCGCCTGCGGCCCGTGCCGGGCGCCGGAGCGGAAGGACGTGCCGATATCCATCGGCACGCCGAACACGGCGGCGTCGAGGCCTGCGGCCGTCTCGGCCACGGGCAGGCGCATGAAGCTCATGGGCCCGGCGAAGCGGGGGCTGTCGTTGCCGCCCAGCGGCTGGTTGCGGCGGGAAGCGTCGACGGGCATGGGCTTGGGTCCTGGCAGGCTTCGGTCCTGCGGTCAGGCTAGGGCGTCCTCGCCGAAGAGGATAGCGGTCGCGGCGTCGAACTCCGCCAGCGCGAAACCCTCCAGCCGCAGCAGGGGACCGTCGGCGAGCGTGGCGACGACCACGTCGCCATCCGCCTCGAAGATCGACAGCTCGTCGAGCGCGGCGAAGTCGGGCGCGCCGATGCGGTCGAGATCCGGGTCGTAGTCTTCGACCCGGTCGGGCCCGCCGCCGGCGCGTTCCAGCACGAAGACGTCGGCGCCCTCGCCCCCGTAGTACAGGTCCAACCCCTGGCCGCCGCGCAGGAAATCGTCGCCGTCGCCGCCGAAGAGACGGTCGAAGGAGTCGCCCCCGAACACGCGGTCGGCGCCGCGCTCGCCCCGCAGGTCGTCGCCGTCCGCGCCGCCGAACAGCTCGTCGTTCCCGGCGCCGCCGCGGATCCGGTCGTGACCGTCCTCCCCGAACAAGGCGTCGGCGCCGCCGCCGCCGAACAGGCGGTCCAGGTCGTCGCCGCCCCGGATCACGTCGTCGCCGGCGCCGCCCGAAACGGAATCCCGCCCGGCGCCCAGGATCAGCTTGTCGTCGCCGCCCTGGCCGCGAACGAAGGCCTCGCCGCGCGAGGCCTTCGCGTCCGGGGACTGGCGCACCTCGTCGTCGCCGCCCCCGGCCTGCACGCGGGCGCCCGCGAGAAACACGATCTCGTCCGCCCCCGTCCCGCCCCAGGCGCGGCCGCCCATATCGGCCGCGTCGATGCGGTCGTTGCCCGCGCCGCCATAGGCGACCTCCGCCGTCACGGCGTCGTCGCCGTCCCCGCCACGGGCCGTGGCCCCGCCGAAGAGCGCATCGTCGCCGGCGCCGCCAAAGAGCGCGGCCCGGGAGTCGCCCCGCTCCGGCGTCCGGTCGCCCAGATCGCCGCCGAAGAGCTGGTCGCGCCCGGCGTCGCCGTAGAGCTTGTCGCCGTCGCCCTCGGCGGCCAACCGGTCCGCCCCACGGCCGCCGAAAAGCCGGTCGACGCCCTCCAGCCCCACCAGATCGTCGCGACCCGCCCCGCCCTTGAGGCGGTCGCGGCCGACGCCGCCGATCAGCCGATCGTCGCCGCGCCCGCCGTCGCTGCGCCCGGCGCCGGTCAGCCGATCGTCGCCGCCGCCGCCGAACAGGCGCTGGCCCGAGGCGGTCTTGAGCTTGGCCGCGTCGTCGCCCGCGCCGCCGTAGAAGGCGACGTCCTGCAGGCGGCCGCCCGTCACGAGAACGTCGTCGCCGCCCTCGCCGTGGAACTGCGCGCCGGGGATGCGGGCGCGCACCGCCCCGCGGCGGGTGAGTTCGAACTGGATGTCGAGCCGCGTGAGCTCTTCGCA
>JBCBYE010000673.1:0-2484 GCA_039816075.1 Pseudomonadota bacterium
ATCTCGACTTCTTCCCCTCCGACCCCGACGCCGCCTACGCCCAGTACCTCGTCGGCATGTCCTGGTACGACCAGATCGTCGACGTCGAACGCGACCAGGGCGCCACCCGCCAGGCCCTGCAGGAGCTGGAGGAGGTCGTCCGCCGCTATCCCGCCTCCGAATACGCCCGCGACGCGCGGCTCAAGATGGACCTCACCCGCGACCAGCTGGCGGGCAAGGAAATGCTGATCGGCCGCTACTATCTCGGCCAAGGCAACTACATCGCCGCCATCAACCGCTTCAAATCCGTGCTGACCTTCTACCAGACCACCTCGCACGCGCCCGAGGCGCTGCATCGGCTGGTGGAGGCCTATCTGAGCCTCGGCATCGAGGGCGAGGCGCGCACCGCCGCCGCCGTGCTCGGCTACAACTTCCCCGGCTCCGACTGGTATCAGGCCAGCTTCGCCATGATGCAGGGGGCCGACGTGGCGCCCTTCGAGGATCGCGAAAGCTGGATCTCCCGCGCCTTCCGCCGGGTGACCACCGGCGACACGATCTAGGCCCGCGCGGGCGTGCTGCGCCACCTCGCCATACGCGACATCGTCCTGATCGAGCGGCTGGAGCTGGCGCTGGGCCCCGGCCTCAACGCGCTGACCGGCGAGACCGGCGCCGGCAAGTCGATCCTGCTCGACGCGCTGGGCCTGGCGCTGGGCCGGCCCGGTCGCGGCGAGATGGTGCGCGCAGGGGCCGACCAGGGCTCCGTCACCGCCGTCTTCGACTGTCCCGACGGGCATCCCGCGCTGGCCCTGCTGGCCGAGGCCGGGCTCGACCCCGAACCGGGAGAGATCCTGCTGCGCCGCCGCGTCGCCGCCGGCGGCCGCGCCACCGGTTTCGTCAACGACCAGCGCGCCTCGGCCGAGGTCCTGCGGGGCCTGGGCGAAACCCTGCTGGAGGTGCACGGCCAGCATGACGACCGGGGCCTTCTGAACCCGCGCGGGCATCGCGCCATCCTCGACGCCTTCGCCGGGCTGGCCGCGCCGCTGGCCGAGACGCGCGCCGCCTGGACCGCGGCCGCGCGCGCCCGCGCGGCCCTGCAGGCCGCCCGCGACGCCGCCGCCGAGGCCGCCCGCGACGCCGACTGGCTGCGCCATGCGGCCGAGGAGCTGGCGGCCCTGGCGCCCGAGGCGGGCGAGGAGCCCCGTCTCGACGCCGAACGCCGCCTGGCCCAGTCCGCCGCGCGCATCCGAGAGGACGTGACGGCGGCGTTCCAGGCCCTGGGCGGCGGCGAGGGGGCCGAAAGCCGCCTCTCGGACGCCGTGCGCTGGCTGGAGGACGCCGCCGCCGCCGCCGGCGACGCCCTGCGCGACGACGGCGGCCGCGCGCGGCTCGACGCGCCGCTCGCCGCCCTCGACCGCTGCTTCGCCGAGCTGGGCGAGGCCCAGGTGGGGGTCGAGGCGGCGCTGGCCGCGCTCGACATCGATCCCGCGCGGCTGGAGGCGGTGGAGGAGCGGCTCTTCGCCCTGCGCGGCCTGGCGCGCAAGCATCGCGTCCAGGCCGACGATCTGCCGGCCCTGGCCCAGGACCTCGCCGCCCGCGTGGCCGCCCTCGACGGGTCGGAGGCGCGGCTGGGCGCGCTGGAGGCGGAGGCCGCCTCGGCCGAGGCCGCCTACGCCCGGACGGCCGAGGTCCTGACCGGCGCGCGGGGCGAGGCGGCCGGCCGCCTCGACGCCGCCGTCACGGCGGAGCTCGCGCCCCTCAAGATGGAGCGCGCCGTCTTCGCCACCGCCGTCACGCCCGAGGCGCCGGGGCCGGACGGCTCGGACCGGGTGGAGTTCCAGGTGGCGCCGAACCCCGGCGCGCCGCCGGGCCCCCTGGCGCGCATCGCGTCGGGCGGCGAGCTTTCGCGCTTCCTGCTGGCCCTGAAGGTCTGCCTCTCCGCCGGCGACGGGGAGCCGCGCGCGCTGATCTTCGACGAAATCGACCGCGGCGTCGGCGGCGCCACCGCCGCGGCCGTGGGCGCCCGCCTCTCGGCCCTGGCCGGCGACGACGGCGCGCAGGTGCTGGTGGTCACCCACTCCCCCCAGGTGGCGGCCCGCGCGGATCGGCATTTCCGCATCGCCAAGACCGTGGAGGGCGAGGTCACGCGCACCGAGGTGACCCCCCTGGCGCCCGCCGACCGCGCCGACGAGATCGCCCGCATGCTGGCGGGCGAGACCGTGACCGAGGCCGCCCGAGAGGCGGCGCGGGCGCTTCTGGAGGCCTGAGCGCCCTGTCCGTCCCGGCCCGCGGGGGACCGGGATGCGCCCCTCGGGGGGATCGACCCCCCTCGTGACGCGGCCGCGCGGGGCGCGGCTGGCCAGGTCTCGCAGGACGGTTCTTCAAGGGGCGTTTCCGCGGCGTGACGAGCCGGCCCTTGCAGGGCCTTCATCCAGCGTGCAGCGCGTCGCCGCGCGGCGTTCAACGCCAAGTCCGGCGGGGCCAAGTCCGGCGGGGCCTCAACGGCCG
>JBCBYE010000668.1:0-2517 GCA_039816075.1 Pseudomonadota bacterium
ACGAGGCGCCGCATCTGGAGGACGGGCGCGGCGAGGTCACCTACGCCTGAGGCGCGCCCGCGCCGCGGCTCAGGCCGGATCGGGCGGCGCCAGGGACGCCTGGTCGGCGGCGGTTTCGAAGGCCGCGGCGGCGCGCAGGACGCCCAGGTCGTCGCGCAGGGGGCCGATGAGCTGCACGCCGATGGGCGTGCCGGGCGCCGGACCGTCCGCGGGGCAGAAGCCCGCGGGCACGCTGATCGCCGGGCGGCCGGAGAGGGAGGCGGGCAGCATGATCTCCATCCACCGGTGATAGGTGTCCATGGCGATGCCGGCGATCTCCTTCGGAAAGCGCTGTTCGACGGGGAAGGGCCAGACCTGGGCCGAGGGCACGGCGAGCAGGTCGCAGCGCGAGAACAGCGCCTCGAGCGCGCGGTGCTGGGCGGCGCGCTTGAGCACGGCGTCGTGGATGTCGAGGGCGGAATAGGCGAGGCCGCGCTCGATCTCCCAGATCACCTCGGGCTTGAGCAGGTCGCGGCGGGCGGGGTCGGCGAAGTCGTCGCGGAACTTGGCGGCCATGATCCAGCTGCGCAGGGTGGTCCAGCCGTCCCAGGGGATCTCGGGGTCGAGATCGAGGCGGCAGGGTTCGACCGTCGCGCCAAGGTCCTCGAAGACCTTCAGGGCGCCCTCGCAGGTCGCGAGGATGCCGGGATCCATGGGGCAGCGGCCGTCGAGATCGGCGAGCCAGCCGATGCGCAGGCCGCGGGCGCGGGCGGCGGGGTCGGGCTCCGCCGCCAGGGCGTCGTGGAAGGAGGGCGCATCCTCGAAGCTGAGCGGGGCGGCGGGGTCGTAGCCCGCGAGCGCGTCAAGCAGCAGGGCCACGTCCGCGGCGCTGCGGCCCATGGGGCCCATGGTGGAGAGCTGGTGCGCGTAGAGGTCCGGCGCATCGGAATTGGGGATGCGCCCCCAGCTGGGCCGCATGCCCATGATGTTGGCCCAGCCCGCCGGATTGCGCAGGGAGCCCATCATGTCCGACCCGTCCGCCACGGGCAGCATGCGCATCGCCGCCGCGACCGAGCCGCCGCCGGAGGAGCCGCCGGCGGTGCGGGTGGCGTCCCAGGGGTTCAGCGTGGCGCCGAAGACCTCGTTGAACGTGTGGGAGCCGAGGCCGAATTCGGGGGTGTTGGCCTTGCCGACGAAGATCGTTCCGGCGGCGCGCATGCGGGCGGCGAGCAGGTCGTCCGCCGCTGGCACGTGGTTTTTGTAGAGGGGCGAGCCCATCGTGGTGCGCAGGCCCCGGGTCTGCGCGAGGTCCTTGGGCGCGGCGGGCTGGCCGAAGAGGAGGCCGGCGGAACCCTGCGGCGCGTCGCCCCGCGCGCGAGCGGCGTCGGCGGCGCGGGCGTCGGCGAGGCAGTCGTCCGGGTCGCGCAGCGAGACGAGGGCGTTGACCGAGGGGTTGGCGGCGTCGATGCGCGCGAGATAGGCGCGCATGACCTCTTCGGCGGAGACGTCGCGCGACTGAAGGGCGCGGCCCAGGCGCGCGGCGCCCCACTGGATGATCTGCGTCATGGTCGGTTCCCCTCGGCGGCTCCCGGGCTCAGGCCTTTCCCGCTCTTACCCTTTCCCGCCAGGCGATGACGAGCCCCGAGGCGACGATCACCAGCGCGCCGGGGAACAGGCGGTCCCACGGCGCCTCGCCGAAGACGGCCCAGCCCAGGACGATGGCGAAGAGCAGGCCGAAATACTCGAAGGGCGCCACGGTGGCGGGGGCGGTCAGGCGGTAGGCGCCGATCAGGCAGACGACGCCGATGCCGCCCGAGACGCCCATGGCGAGGATCATGGCCAGGTCCGCCCGGTCCTGCGGCAGGGAGATGCCGTCCCAGAGGAGGGCGAGGAGGATGGAGCCGGCGAGGGCGGCGGCGGAGGCGTAGAGATTCAGGAGCGGCGTGGGCGCGTCGCGGTCCATCAGCGGCGCGGCGACGGAGGAGGAGGCGTAGCCGAGCGCGGCGCCCAGCGGCAGGATCGCCGCCAGCGTGAAGGCGTCCGAGCCCGGCTGCATCACCAGAACGCAGCCGGCGAAGCCCGCCACGACCGCCGACCAGCGCCAGGGGCCGATGCGTTCCTTGAGGATCACGGCCGAGAGGGCGGTGATGATCATCGGGCCCGAAAAGGCCAGCGTGGCGGCGGTGGCGAATTCGAGGTTGCGGAGCGCGAGGTAGTAGCAGATCTGCGCGAAGGTGACGAAGAGGCCGCGGGCGAGGCCGAGCTTCCACCGCGTCAGCCGCATGGGCCGGCCGCGGGCGTGCCAGTCCTTCGACAGCCACAGGATGGCGAAGGTGGGTATCATGCCGATCAGGTTGCGCCAGGCGGAGAGCTCGGCCGGATCGTAGCGGTCCGAGAGGATCTTGATGAGCACGCCCATGACGTCGAGCAGGAAGACGCCGAGCAGCATCAGGGCGATGGCGGCGAGGACGTTGCGGCCGTGGGAGGACCCGGGGGGGGCGGCGCCGGCGGCGCGGCGTTCGGGCGGCTCGGGCGGCG
>JBCBYE010000259.1:0-6251 GCA_039816075.1 Pseudomonadota bacterium
CGCGTCGAGCGCGGTCTCCAGCTCCGCCGTCCTGGCCGCGGACTCGATGATTTCATCGAGCCGGGCGAAGGGGATGACCGCCACGCCGTCCTCGTCCGCGACGATCAGATCGCCGGTTTCGATGGGAACCGTTCCCAGCCGCACCGGCAGGCCGATGCCGCCGGGCCCGTTGGCATAGGGCGAATTCGGCGCCAGCCCCGTGCACCAGACCGGCAGGCCCGCGGCGACGATCCCCGCCCGGTCCCGCGCCGTTCCGTCGCTGACGATGCCCAGGGCGCCGCCGTTGCGGGCCATGCCGCAGACCCGGTCGCCGAAGGCCGCCGACTCGCGCCAGCCGTGGGCGGAGACGGCCAGGACCTCCCCCGCCTCCAGCTCATGCAGCGCGCAGCCCAGCGCCAGGATGTCCCGCGGCCCGCAATCGACCGTCAGCGCCGGGCCCACGGCCTTGGCCGGCAGCTCCCCCGGCGCCAGCGCGCGGATGTCGGGGCCCAGCGCCCCCTGGCCGCCCATGGCGTCCGCCAGCAGCGGGCTGGGATAGGCCGACAGCGCCTCGATCTGCCCCGGGGTCGGACGTCGGTCGCGCGACTTGATGGTCAGCAGCGGCGGGCTCTCGATCATGACGTGGCTCCTGCGCCTAGGGGGTCGAAGCCCTTCACGGGCACGTCGAGGCGGTTGACGAAGCCGCCCGCCACCTCCGGAAAGATCGCTCGCGTCATCGGGTCGTGGCCCGGGATCACCAGATGCGGGGCGGAGGCGAGGCGCTGGATGGTCTTGAAGCCGTCCAGCATGTCCTCCACGTCCACCACCAGCACGAAGGGTTTGGCGAGCAGGTAGTTCTCATAGAAATGCGAGGCGTCCGAGGCGATGCACATCCATCCCTCGCGCGTCTTCACGCGCACCGCCTGCAGGCCGCGCGAATGGCCGCCGATGCAGTGCACCGTGACGCCCGGCGCCACCTCTCCGTCGCCGTCGTAATAGACCACGCGCCCCGAATAGACGTGGCGCACCATCTGGCAGACATGATCGGCGGTGAATGGCAGCTGCAGCGGGCCGTGGCACATGCAGGGGCCGGTGGCGTAGGCCATCTCCGCCTCCTGCAGGTGAAAGCGGGCGTTGGGAAAGGCGTCCAGGCTGCCGGCATGGTCGAAATGCAGATGCGTGACGACCACGTCGGTGATCGTCTCGGGGTCCACGCCCAGGGCCTGGATGGCGCGGGCGGGATGCTGCTCGATCGGCCGGCCGCGGCGCTTGGCCTCCGCCTCGTCGAAGCCGGTGTCGATCAGGATGGCGCGGCCGCTCTCGGGATCCTTGAGCACCCAGACGAAGAACTCGATGGGCATGGGGCCCGCATGGTCGTCGTCGTTGATGAAGTTGTTGCCGCGCGTGCGCGCGTCGACGCGGGCGTATTTGACCGCATAGGCCTCCCACAACGTCTCCATGGCGTCCCTCCCGTGTTGCGGCCGACCCTAGCGGGCGGAGGCGCGGGGGGGAAAGGGCCTCTTGCCCGCCGGCCGGGGCCGCGGCGGGTCGGGTCCATGGCGCCGTTTGACAAGCCCCGCCGCTCGGCGCCTTCTCCCGCCCGCTGAAACGACGGGGAGGAGACCGGCCATGACGCGCTTCGAGATCGCGGTGTTCGACGGGGACGGCATCGGGCCGGAGGTGATGGATCCGACGCTGGAGCTGCTGCAGACCGTCGGCGCCGCGCACGGCCTGGGCTTCGACTTCAACCGGCTGCCCGCCGGCGCCGGCCACTACGTCAAGACCGGCGAGGCGCTGCCCGAGGCGTCGGTGGAGGCGGCCCGCGCCGCCGACGCCGTCCTGCTCGCCGCCGCCGGCCTGCCCGGCGTGCGCTATCCCGACGGGACGGAGATCGTGCCCCAGATCACCCTTCGCATCCTGCTCGACCTTTATGCCGGCGTGCGCCCGGTCTTCATCCCCGAAGGCTGGCCCACGCCGCTGGCCGCCCCGGGTCCGGTGGATTTCGTGCTGGTGCGCGAAAGCACCGAAGGGCTGTTTCACACCATGGGCGCCGGCCATGTGGACGCCGACAAGGCGCAGGAAACGCTGCAGATCACGCGCGAGACCACCCGCAAGCTGAGCGCCTTCGCCTTCGCCCTGGCCGAGCGTCGCAAGGCCGAAGGGCGCGGCCCCGGCAAGGTCACCTGCATCGACAAGGCCAACGTCTTCCGCGCCTTCGCCTTCATGCGGGAGGTCTTCATGGAAGAGGCGGCGAACTGGCCCGCCCTGACCGCCGATGCCGGCTATGTCGACGCTGTGGCCCTGTGGATGGTGCAGTCGCCGCAGCGCTTCGACGTGGCGATCACCGAGAACATGTTCGGCGACATCCTGTCCGATCTCGGCGCCGGCCTGATGGGCGGGCTCGGCGTCGCGCCCTCGGCCGATATCGGCGACGATCACGCCGTCTTCCAGCCCTGCCACGGCACCGCGCCGGACATCATGGGCCAGGGCCTCGCCAACCCCGTCGCGATGATCCTGTCGGGCGCGATGATGCTGGATTGGCTGGGCGAGACCCGCGACGCGCCGGCGGCGGTCGCGGCGGGTCGGCAGCTGCGCGACGCCGCCATGGCCGCCGTGATCGACGGCGCCGCCCGCACCGGCGATCTGGGCGGGACCGCCACGACGAACGGCGCGGCCGAGGCGGTGGCCCAGCGGCTCTAGGCCGATCCCTCGCTGCGGCGTCGGGGCGTTGCGCCCCCCCGACGGGGCGCGACGGCCCCGTCGAGCCCGCGGCCGAGGCCGCGGCCGAGCCCGCGGTCGAGGCCGCGCGCCGCGGCCGGCCCTCTAGGCGCCGCCGACCCAGCCGGGCGCGCGATGCGCGGTGAAGGGCCGCGCCGCTTCGATCTGCGCCGACAGGGCCGTCAGCTCCGCGTCCCGGCCGAACTGCATGGCGATGTGCACGCCGATGGGCAGGCCCGCCTCGTTCCAGAAAAGCGGAAGCGACGCAGCCGGTTGGCCCGTGGCGTTGAAGCTGGCCGTGAAGGGAGAATAGGCGTAGACGCCCTCGCTGGGATGCAGCCGATAGGCCCAGAAATCCTCCGTCTTGTGGGCGAAGCGGCCGACCTTGGCGGGCGGCTCCGCCAGGGTCGCGGTCAGCATGGCGTCGTAGGGCTGCATCCAGCGCGCCAGCTTGCGGCCGTAGCGATGCACCAGCTCGATGCCCGCGATCACCTCGGCGCCGTCCACGTCCGACCCCACGCGCAACGCGCCCTTGGCGATGGGCTCGAGGTCCAGCGCCTCGGGCGCGACGCCCTCGGCCTTGGCCAGATCGCGGAAGGTCCCGGCATTGTCGCAGGCCATCAGCAGGGCCACGGCGCGGATCACCTCGGGCGTGTCGGCGTCGGGCAGCGGCGCCTCCTCCACCTCGTGGCCGAGCGATTCCAGAAGCTTGGCGGCGTCCTCGACCGCCGCGACGCAGTCGGGGTGCAGCCGCTCGCCCATCAGGTTGCCGCGCAGAAAGCCGATGCGCAGACGCTCGGGCGGCCGCGCGACCGCCTCGCCGAAGCGCATGCTGGGGATCGGCGCCGCATGCGGCGCGCCCAGGTCGCCGCCCGCCGTGGCGTCGAGCAGCGCGGCGGTGTCGCGCACCGTCCGCGACAGGAACCCGTTGGTCGCCAGCCCGCCCCAGCCGTCGCCCGCGACCGGGCCTGTGGGCATCAGACCGCGGCTCGGCTTCAACCCGTAAAGCCCTGAGGAAGAGGCGGGAATGCGGATCGACCCGGCGCCGTCCGAGGCATGGGCCGCCGGCACGACCCCCGCCGCGACGCAGGCCGCCGAGCCGCCCGAGGAGCCGCCGGAGGTATGCTCGGGGTTCCAGGGATTGCGCGTAGGCCCGCCATAGACCGCCGCCTCCGTCGCCGGCCCCACGCCGAATTCGGGCGAGGGCGTGCGCGCGAAGGTCGACAGCCCCGCCGCCGCCAGCCGGGCGTAGAAATTCGAATCCTGCTCCGCCGCGCGCCCGGCGGTGGCCCGCGATCCGGAGTTCGAGGGAAAGTCCACCGCGCCCGCCCCCAGATCCTTCAGCACGAAGGGGACGCCGCGCAGGGGCCCGTCGGGCAGGCCCTCGGCGACGCGGCGGCGGGCGGTCTCGGGCTGCGCCAGGGTCACGCAGTTGAAGCGGGCCTGCGCGGCCTCCGCCCGGCGCAGCGCCTCCTCCAGCAGCTCGGCGGCCGAGACCTCGCCGCGCGCGACCAGCCCGGCCAGCCCCACCGCATCATGATCGTCGTAAGCCTTTGAAATCGACATTGGCGCGCCCCTTCCTTTCGTGGTTTCGTGCCGAGCATGACCCGGGCCGCCCGCAAGGGAA
The DNA here is from genome assembly GCA_039816075.1 of Pseudomonadota bacterium. Lineage (GTDB taxonomy): Bacteria > Pseudomonadota > Alphaproteobacteria > Rhodobacterales > Rhodobacteraceae > Albimonas. The sequence goes on from JBCBYE010000259.1 coordinate 4,325, forward strand.
AGCGCCCGCGCGACGACGGAGGGAGGGACGAGCGCATGAACCAGGTGGATTTGACGGGCCGCACGGCGGCGGTGACGGGCGGGGCCCAGGGCATCGGCCGCGCGGCGGTGGAGCGGATGCTGGCCTCGGGCGCCAAGGTCGCCATCTGGGACCGCGACGCCGACTTCGCCGCGCGCACCGCGGCCGAGACCGGGGCGGTCGCCGTGACCGTCGACATGACCGACTACGCCAGCGTGGCGGCGGCCGAGGCCGAGACGGTCAAGGCCCTGGGATCGCTCGACATCCTGGTGAACAATGCCGGCATCGCCGGGCCGGCCGTGCCCCTGAAGGACTACGATCTGGAGGCCTGGGGCCAGGTGATCGACCTGAACCTCAACGGCGTCTTTCACGGCTGTCGCGCGGTGGTTCCCGGCATGATCGCGCGCGGCTACGGGCGCATCGTCAACATCGCGTCCATCGCGGGCAAGGAAGGCAATCCCAACGCCTCGCCCTACTCCGCCTCCAAGGCCGGGGTGATCGCGCTGACCAAGTCGCTCGGCAAGGAGCTGGCCGACCACGACATCGCCGTGAACTGCATCACGCCTGCGGCGGCGCGCACGGCGATCTTCGACCAGATCAGCCAGGAGCATATCGACTACATGCTGTCCAAGATCCCGCGCGCGCGCTTCGTGACGGTGGAGGAGGTGGCGAGCATGATCTGCTGGCTGGCCAGCGCCGAGATGAGCTTCACCACCGGCGGGGTCTTCGACATCTCCGGCGGAAGGGCGACCTACTGAGCGGGGGCCGGGCGGGCCGGGCATGGCGGGCGCGGCGCTGCGGCGGGTCTCGGCCGCGCTGCCGCGCCTGATCGCCGCCAGCGCCGTCGCCGTCGCCGTCGCCGTCGCGTCGGCGTTGGCGTGGGCCGGGGCGGGTGCGGGGGCGGGGTCGTCCGCATGGGCGCAGGACGCGGCGGCGCCCGCCGCGCCGCTCGGCCCCCAGGCCGCGCCCCTGCCGGCGTCGCGCGGCGCGGTCCCCTTGGGCGAGACCCAGGCGCAACGGCTCTGCCGGCTGATCGAGGCCGCGGCCGAGGCGGAGGGTCTGCCCAAGCCCTTCTTCGCCCGGCTGATCTGGACCGAGAGCCGCTTCGACATCCGCGCCGTCAGCCCCGCCGGCGCCCAGGGCGTGGCGCAGTTCATGCCCGCCACCGCGGCGGAGCGGGGGCTGGCCGATCCGTTCGATCCGGCGACGGCGATCCCCGCCTCCGCCGCGCTGCTGGCGGACCTGCGGGGGGATTTCGGCAATCTGGGTCTGGCGGCGGCGGCCTACAACGCCGGGGCGGATCGGGTGGACCGCTGGCGCCGCGGCAGGGCGCGCCTGCCGCTGGAAACGCGCCGCTACGTGAACCTGATCACGGGGCGCAGCGCCGACTGGTTCCTGGGCGCGGGGCGGGAGCATGCGCCCGCGCCGCTGGCCGAGGGCAAGAGCTTCGCCGAGGGCTGCGCGGCGCTGCCGGTGATGCGCACGCGCGCAGTGTCGCGCCCGCCCTGGGGCGTGGTGGTGGCCGGCGGCCATTCGCGCGCGGCGGCGCTGAGCCGCTTCGCCCGGGTGCGCGGCCTGGCGGCCTCGCAGGCCCCCGGCGCGCCGGTGCATGTGCAAAAACGGCGGCGGCGCGAGACCGGCCCGACCTATACGGTCCGCATGGGCGCGCCGACCATGGGCCAGGCCGCCGCGATCTGCCGCCGCCTGCGCGCCCGCGGCGTCCCCTGCCGCATCGCCCGCAACTGACCCGTCCGCGGCGCGCCGACGAGCGCCCCGAACGCCTTGCCTTGCGGCAAGAGCGTCGGCCCGCCCGCCAGCCTGCGCCGGCGAGGCCTGGAACGACGGTTGCGCGGAAGGCGAGTCGTCGAAAGGGTCAAGGCTCGCAAGCGCCCTTGGCGCGCAGCGACCG
>JBCBYE010000101.1:0-9698 GCA_039816075.1 Pseudomonadota bacterium
CCGCTTCCGCGACTTCGTGGGGGCCGGGCATCCGCTGGGCGAGTTCCGCGTGCGCCGCGCCCGCAACGTCAGCTTCGGCCACACGTTCGCCGACCGCGACGCGACCCGCACGTCGCCCGAGGCGCGCTTTCTGCTGGGCCGCAGCAACGACGTGGACGTGGTCAGCGTCGCCAGCATCGAAATCGACGCCTTCGGCGACGTTCTGCTCTTCGTCAGCCCCGACACCTTCGCGCGGTTCGAGGATCTGGACGATTACTTCGGCGTCAACACCGCCTCGCTGCGCTTCGGCCAGCGGATCGAGCCCAAGCGCCTGCGCCTCTTCGGCTTCATCGGCGACAGCGGGCAGCGCGCCGCCGGCCTCTTTCCCGAAGGGCCGGAGGAGGGCGACGCCTCGCGCTTCCGCCTGAACGGCTGCGTCGTGGGGGACGTGCAGGACTGCACCGGCGTCACCGCGCCCTCGGTGCTGGAGATCGTCCGCATCGACGAGGCGCAGATCCTCAACGTCGAGGAGGAGGATCTGCTGGAGCTCTTCGTCTCCTACGGCAACGAAGAGCTCTGGGGCGTGCCGCCGGGCTACTTCCTGGACATCGACGTCGCCGACGCCCGCGCCGAGGGTAACGCCCAGCTCGACGAAGAGCCCGGCGTCTTCACCGCCGCCGGCGGGGCCGGGGCCGGCGGTCCGCCCTCGGGCACCGGATCCGATGAAAGGATCGACAGATGACGCGCCCCCTGGTTTCGGCCCTGCTGGTCGGCCTTCTGGCCCTGCTCGCCGCCTGCGAGGGGGCCGTGCCGCTGACCTCGCAGGGCCCGAGGGGGGACGCCGCCATCTGCCGCAAGGTCGACGATGCGCTGCTGCGCGGCCAGCGCAACAGTTTCGGCCTGAACTACCGCGCCGCGGAGGATGCGTTCTCCGAGCTGCTGTCGCTCTACGCCATCGAAGACGTGGCGACCCGCTGTCCCCGCGCGCCCAGCCGCGCCTTCGTGCTGATGAACCAGGCCCTGGCGCATTCCAGCCAGGAACGCTTCGTCACCGCCGACGGCCTGTTCGACCGGGCCCAGCAGCTGCTGGAGACCGAAGAGCAGGGCCACCCCAACGCCGACCGCGATCTGGCGCTGCTGACCGCCTATCGCGCGCAGGACCAGCTCAACCGCTCCATCCTCGAGGGCGCGCGCAACTTCGTCGAACAGGCCGAAGAGGGGCTGGGCGGCGACGACGCCACGCAGTTCAGCCTGGGCGCGGCGGCGCAGGAGCAGGGCTTTGAAGAGCTCTTCATCCAGACCGGCGGCGAAAACCAGATCAGCATCATCGAACAGGCCTCCAACCGTCACACCCTGGCGCATGTGCGCCTGCTGGAGGGCGACGTGGCCGCGGCGGAGACGGCGATCAACCAGGCGCTCGACCTGATCCGCCTGGTGCCGCGCGCCGCCGCCGCCTATCGGCCTCGGTTCCTGTCGCAGCGTTCGCTGGTGCGGCTGGAGCAGGGCGACGCCCTGGGCGCCCGCCAGGACGCCGCCGACGCGGCCGAGGAGTTCGCGGCCCTGCTGCCCGACACGCCGCTGGAGGCGCGGGCCCGCCTGCGCGAGGGCCGCGCGCTGATCGCCCTCAACCGGCGCGAAGAGGCGCTCGACACGTTCGAGCGCGGCTTCGCCGTCTACGAGGAAAATCCGGTCGTCGTGGAATACGCCTCGCTCTGGCCGTTCTTCCAGCTGTCCTTGAGCATCGTGCGCGAAAACCCTGCGCGCGAAGCGGAAATGGCCGATCGCATCTTTCGCGCCGCGCAGCTGATCCGACAGTCCATCACTGCGCAGACCGTCTCGGGCGCCGCCGCGCTGCTGGGCGAGGGCGACGACGCCAAGGCCCGCGCCGTGCGCGCCTGGCGCGATGCGAACGAGCGGTTCGCCACGCTCAAGGCCCTGCAGGTGCTGCAGCTGCGCGATCCGCTGAGCCAGGAGGATCAGGCCCGCTCCCTCGCCACCGCCGTCGCGCAGGCGCAGTCCGACGTGGATCGTCTGCGCCGCGAGCGGGACGAGATAGCGCCAGAATATCAATCCGCCATCGCCTCGCCCGTGGGCCTGGCGGAGGTGCAGGACGTGCTGCTGAGCGGCGAGGCCATGGTGCAGCTGCTGGTCGGCACGCCGCGCAGCTTCCTGCTGATCATCGACAAGCAGGGCGTCGCCTTCGGCGCGCTGCCGGTGACGGACCGGCAGGTGGCGGTGCTGGTCGGCCTGCTGCGCCGGGGCATCGAGACCGACCGTCAGGGCAGGGTGCCCGAGTTCCGCGCCGACGTGGCCGCCAACCTCTTCAACCTGCTGTTTCCGGGCTTCAAGGACCGGCTGCTCAGCTACGATCGGCTGATCTTCGCCACCTCCGGCGCGCTGCAATCCCTGCCGCTGGAGCTGTTGGTGACCGATGCGCCCGGCGACGCCTGGCAGTCGGGCGATTATACCGACGTGCCTTGGCTGGGCGCGTCCAAGACGCTCAGCTACGTGCCGAGCCCGCGCAACCTGGTCGACATCCGCGCCCGCGCCGGCGAAAGCGATGCGGGCCGCGTCGTCGCCTCCTACGCCGATTTCCGCTCCGGCGTGGATCCGCGCAAGGTGCTGGAGGTGTCGCGCCTGCCGGAAACCTGCCTGACCCTGGCGCAGGCCGTCGACCGGGTGGGGGAGCTGCCGGGCACCGCGCGCGAGGGCGAGGCCATCGCCGAGATCTTCGGCGACGACGCGCAGCTCGCGACCTCCGTCGCCTTCAACGAGGATGCGGTGAAGGAGGCGGCCGCGGACGGCACGCTCGCCGATTTCCGCGTTCTGCACTTCGCCACCCACGGCATCCTCTGGCCGACGCCGGACTGCTTCACCGATCCGGCGCTGACGGTCACGGCGACCAGCTCCGACGACAGCGACGGTCTGCTGACCGCGTCGGAGATCCGGGTGATGAACCTCGATGCGCAGCTGATCGTGCTGTCGGCCTGCAACACTGCCTCGGGCTATCTGGTGAACGCCTCCAGTTCCATCTACGGCGCGCGCGCTTCGGCGGGCGGCATCGGGGCGGGGGGAGAGAGCCTGTCGGGCCTGGCGCGCGCCTTCTTCGCGGCGGGCGCGCGGGCGGTGCTGGCGACGCACTGGCCTGTGGCGGATGACGAGACGACGGCGCTGATGACCCGTTTCTTCACGCGCCTGCGCGACCAGGGCGAGGACTTCGCCAGCGCGCTGCGCGGCGCCCAGGCGGAGCTGCGCAGCCGGCCCCGAACCTCGCATCCGGTGTTCTGGGCGCCGTTCGTTCTGATCGGGGACGCGGCCAAGGCGCTGTAGCCGGTTTTGCGCCGGGCCGGCGGCGGGGCGGCGGGTCGATTCCCAGTCTGCGTCGGCAGGCCCGTATGGCGTATAATCAATATTATGTTGAATAAAACTAACAAGGCATGACCAGGATCAGCCCAGGATCACGTCGCCTTCGCCGAAGGCAGTCTCGCTCACATCCTCCAACAAAACCTTGACGCGGTCCGCCTGCACCAGCAGATCGTCGCCGCGCTGCTTGAGAGACAGGTCGCGGAACATGCCGGAGAGCACTGAAAACACGTGATCATCCTGGCGCACGCGAAAGTCGGTGATGGTATCGAACCCGTCCTTGGCGCCGAAGATGAGATCGTCCCGACCTCGGCCGCCGTCCGGCACGTCCTTGCCGCGACCGCCGACGAAGCCGCCGGCGGCGAGGGCGGCGAGCCGGGTCCTCGGCGACGAGGTTTTCGACGCCGTCGCGGCTGGGAGGGGTCATGCGGCCCTCCTCCGTCCCGCCGGCCGCTGCGGGCCGCTGCGGGCCGGTCGGGGATGATCCGAGGCGCGGCGCGCGCCCTGCCCCGGCCGCCTCAGCCGAAGACGACGTCGCCCCGGTCGAGGTCCTTGGCCTCCACATCCTCGAGCAGGATCTTGACGCGCCCGGCTTTGACCAACAGGTCGTCGCCGCGCTGGACCAGGTCCAGGTCCTTGAATCGCTTGACGCCGCCGTTGAAGACAAGGTCGTCGCGGTTCGCTTCGAAATCGGTGATGCGGTCGACTCCGTCCTTGGGGCCGAAGAGGAAATCGTCGCGCCCCTTGCCGCCGATCAGCACGTCGCGGCCGCGCCCGCCCTCGATGACGTCGTTTCCGTTGCCGCCGTTCAGCCGGTCGGCGCCCTTGCCGCCTTCGATCCGATCGTCGCCGCCGCGGCCGTTCAGAACGTCCTTGCCGCCGCGGCCCAGCAGCACTTCATCGGTGGCCTTGCCGTTGCGCTTTTCGCCCTTGCCGGTTCCGCGGAAGATGACGGGCACGGGCGCGACGGGCGTCATCGGCTCCAGCGTGAAGGTCAGCGTTTCGGAGAAACTGTTGCCGGCCCCGTCCTGCACCGTCACGCCGACCTGCGAGACGCCGCCGAGCGCGGCGCCGTCGATGCCGGCCGCGAGGCTGAGCGCATCGCCCGAGATGTCGAAGAGCGCGGGGTCGGTCGCCGTCGCGTCGATGGAGAAGACGAAGCTCTCTCCGGCATCCGGATCGACGGCGCCCAGCGTGCCGATGGCCGCGCCCGCCTCGTTCAGCGGCACGGGGCCGCCGAGGGCGAGGGTGATGTCGGTCGGCGGCAGGTTGGGGGGCGGCGCGTCCGGGTCGAGCTGTTGCAGCCGCACCTCGTTGATGCGGAAGTCGAGCGAGGCGTGGTCGTAGGCGGCGGCGAGGCGGCCGTCGGCCAGATAGGCGCCGCGCCCGTTGCTCTGGTTCGCCTCCTGCCCGAGATGCACGGGAAAGGGCGCGCCCTCGACGGCGCCGGACGCGTCGACCTTCAGGCCGAACACGTCGCTGCGGTTCGGGCCGGCCGCGTCGAAGACGCCGAGCAGGATCAGATAGCCGCCGGCGTCGTCCGCCGCCACGTCCAGCAGGCTCGGCGCGGACGGCAGCGACGGCGTGCCGAGCGAGACCGGCGCCGAAGCGGCGCCGGCGGCGCTGAGCGAAACCGCGGTCAGCTCGCCCGCCTCCAGCCCGATCACGACGAAGGCGCCGTCCGAGAGGCGCGCATGCTTGACGCCGCTGCCGAAGCGCGCGTCGTCGAAGACGAGGGTCGAGAATGTTTCGTCGCCGGCGTCGTCGAAGCCGACCAGCGTGACGTCGCGGGTGGAGACGGGCGAGCCGGCCTCCAGCGTCAGCGCCACGACCTCGCCCGCGCCGCCGGCCACGAGGCGGTCGGTCGTGTCGATGGAGGCGATGTCGAAAGCGGTGGCCTTGCGGTCGACGTCGAGGGTTCCGTCGGTTCCGACGATGCTGATGGTGGTGTTCGTGAAATCGGCGACCGCCACGGCGACGCGACCGTCGTCATAGGCCTCGACGCCTACGACGCTGCCGAATTCGGCCAGTTCGATCACCGTCTCGGTCCCCTGCCGAACGCCGGCGGCGTCGTAGCGAACGACGCGCGCGGACTGCTCGCCTGAACCGAACAGGGGGCGGTCGTGGTAGACGACGGCGAAGCCGCCGTTCGGCAGGGCGGCCAGCTGGGCGATGGGGTCGGAGCCTTCGAGGTCGGACGGCACGATGATGCCGTCGCCCATGGGCGCGAACGCGTCGTCGAAGACGCGGACATAGGCGACGGATCCGCCGTCCGAGTCGTCGGCGGCGGGCGCGAAGCCGTTCCAGCCCACGACCATGCCGCCGCCGGTCAGCGCGACGATCTTGGCCTCGCTGGCGGTGCGGGGCCCGGTGTCCGACGCGGTGATCGGCTGGCCTACAGGGTTGGGTATGGTCATGGCGCGCCCTCCGAAACAAGGCGGGGCAGCGGCCGTCGCGAGCCTGTGCGGCGGCGTTTCACGCCGCGCGATGTCCTGCCGCGCCGGCCGTTTCGGCCGAGGCGCGGCGCAGGCCGCACCCCGTCGCGCCTTGCGGCGCAGCTCCCCCGCTCATGCTGATGGCTCAGTCGTTCACCGGGGTCAAGCGGCCGCGGCGCGCCGTTACTGCGCCGCGCGGGCCTGCGGTGCGTCGGACACGTCGCGCACGGCGGGGAAGCGGCGGCGAAAGCGCGCGAAATCCTCCGGGTCGCCCTCGACCGTGGCCAGGGCGCCGGCGTCGTCGGTCTCCACCGCCAGGACCTGAAGCCGTGCGTGCAGCCAGGCGAGCGCGGCGCCGTCCTCGTGCGGGACGTGCAGGCGGCGCTGCTGGGCCCGCGCAGCGAGGCGCGCCTCGATGGCGGCGAGCAGGCCGACGACCCCTTCGCCGGTCAGGGCGGAGACGGGCAGCGCGCCCTCGGCCCGGGCGGTTTCGTTGAGCAGCGCGAGGCGGTCCTCTCCCACGACCAGGTCGATCTTGTTGCGCGCCTCGATGATGCCGTCGCGTCGCGGTTCGTCCACGCCCAGATCGGCCAGCACGGTCAGCACGTCGTCGCGCTGCGCGTCCGCGTCGGGATGGGAGACGTCGCGCACATGGACGATCACGTCGGCGGCCAGCACCTCCTCCAGCGTGGCGCGGAAGGCGGCGACGAGCTGCGTGGGCAGGTCGGAGACGAAGCCCACCGTGTCCGACAGGATCGCGCGGCGGCCGGAGGGCAGGCGCACCTCTCGCATGGTCGGGTCGAGCGTTGCGAAGAGCATGTCCTCGGCCATCACGCCCGCCGCGGTGAGGCTGTTGAAGAGCGTGGACTTGCCGGCATTGGTGTAGCCGACCAGCGCGACGATGGGATAGGGCACCTTCTCGCGCGCCGCGCGGTGCAGGCCGCGGGTCCGCACGACCTTTTCCAGCCTGCGCTCGATCTGCTTGATGCGGTCGGAGATGGCGCGGCGGTCCGCCTCGATCTGCGTTTCGCCCGGCCCGCCGACGAAGCCCAGGCCGCCGCGCTGACGTTCCAGGTGGGTCCAGGAGCGCACGAGGCGGGTGCGGGCGTATTCGAGGGCGGCGAGTTCGACCTGCAGCACGCCCTCGCGCGTGCCCGCGCGCTCGCCGAAGATCTCAAGGATCAGGCCGGTGCGGTCGAGCAGCTTGACCTTCCATTCCTTCTCCAGGTTGCGCTGCTGCACGGGCGTGACCGGGCCGTCGATGACGACCACCTCCACGTCCTTGGCCTTGAGCCGGCCCGCCAGCTCCTCCACCTTGCCGGAGCCGAAGAGGGAGCCGGGATTGGGCTTGGGCAGCGGCACGACCTCCGCCCCCTCGACGCTCAGGTCGATGGCGGCGGCGAGGCCCACGGCCTCCTCCAGCGCACGCTCGGGCGGGCGCGCGCGCGGGTCCAGGCGTTTGAGGTCGGGATGCAGGATGTAGGCGCGCGTCATGCGCGGGGGGCTTAGCCCTGCTCCTCGGCCTCGTAAAGGGAAATCGGCTGGCTGGGCATGACCGTGGAAATGGCATGCTTGTAGACCAGCTGGGATTGCCCGTCGCGGCGAAGAAGAACGCAGAAATTGTCGAACCAGGTGATGACGCCCTGAAGTTTCACGCCGTTGACGAGAAAAATCGTGACCGGAACCTTGTTCTTGCGGATGTGATTGAGGAACGCGTCCTGCAGGTTTTGTTGCTTTTCGGCTGCCATCTTGGGTCCGCCTCAGTTTTATGACAGGCGCCGTGGGCCGGCGCGCTTTGATCCGTGCGCGCGAGGATGGTGTCGGCCGGCTTGGATTGCCAGCCTTTTTTCGCAGATGCGCGGGGCCTTGCTGCAACTGCGAAGGCGCGGCGTGGCCTATCGGCGCCAGTTGCCCGGGTCGAGCAGCGCAATCGCCGCCAGCAATTCGATGCGCCCCAGCGCCATGGCCGCGCCGCAGACGGCGAGCGCGGGACCCGAGAGCTGCGACCAGGCGACGCCCCCTGCCTCGGGCAGCAGGGGGCCGGCGTTCGATAGGGCGGCGGCCGCCGCGGCGACCGAGGGGCCGAAGCCCAGACCCGCCGCGGCCAGCGCCAGCAGCGTCGCGGCGAAGGCGGCCATGTAGAGCATCACGACCACCCAGCCGTTGACGATGGCGCGCCGGGCGATGTCGCCGCCCTGGGTGCGGGTGGAGTCCACGGCCTGCGGATGCGGCAGGCGCGCCAGCTCCGCCCGCCCGTGGCGGTAGAGGGCGTAGATGCGGAACAGCTTCACGCCCCCCGCCGTCGTGGCGACCCCGCCGCCCAGCGTGGCCAGGCCGATCAGCAGCAGCGCGGGAGAGCCCTGCCCCGCCCAGGCCTTGGCGATGCCCCAGTCGGCGGAGACATAGCCGGTCGTCGTCACGAAGGAGACGGAGGTGAGCAGCGCGCCCCAGGCGGCGCGGGCGCCGGCCTCCAGCCCCGTGGCGGCGGCGCCGGTGGTCAGGCCCTGCATCAGGATCCACAGCGTGGCGAGGACCACGGCGATGGCGAGCAGGCGCACCTCCGGGTCGCGGGGGGCGGCGTGCAGGCGCTGCATCGCGCGCGGGCGCGCGCCGCCATGGGCCGCGCCCCAGGTCAGGCGCGTGCCGGCGGCCGCGAGCAGCAGCAGCGCCGCCGCCTCCGCCCAGCGGCTGCCCTGCCCCGCCAGCCCGTTGGGCAGCGGCGAGATGCCGGAGGTGGCGGCGATGCCCATGGCGTGGCTGAGCGCCACGAAGGTCGACTGCGCGCCGGGCGCCGCCAGCAGCGCCGTGGCGAGGGCGGTGAAGGCGAGGTAGACCGGCGCGATGTCGCCCAGGGCCTTGAGGGTGCGCCGCCCGCCGGGGCCCAGGGCCAGCACGCGGCCGGCGCGCGACGTCTCCGCCTGCACCGACTGGGCGCCGGGCAGGTCCAGCAGTTCGCGCGGCGCGAGGATCGCAGCGGCGGCGGCGAGGGTGAAGAGCCCGCCCAGCCAGCCCATGAGCGAGCGCCACAGGTGCAGCGCCCGCGGCGCGGTCTCCGGCAGGTCGATCAGCGTGGCGCCGGTGGTGGTGAGGGCGGAGACCGCCTCGAACAGCGCGCCGCCGGCCCCCAGATCGGGGCGCAGCAGCCAGATGGGAACCGCGGCGAAGGCCGGGGCCACGGAAAACACGCCGACCAGGGTCAGCAGCTCTTCGCGCGCCGAGGCCTGCGCCTGGTCGGGGCGGCGCGCGGCGAGGCCGAGGACCGCCGCGCAGAAGGCGACGAAGAGCGCGGCGTAGAGAAACAGGCGCCCAGCGCGCCAGTCCCGCTCCAACGCGCCGAAGAGCGCCGGCGCCAGCATCGCCAGCGCCAGGGTCATCAGCGCGACGGCGAAGACGGGGATGCCGGCGATGCGCATCGCGGACGCGCCTTAGAAATAGTCGACCGAGACGCGGAACAGCTGCTCCACCTCCCGCACGACGTCGCGGCGGGCGAAGACGACGACGCGGTCGCCCTCCTCGATCACCATGTCGCCGCGGGGCATCTTGAGCCCCTCGGCCCCCAGGGCCGCGCCGACGATGGCGTTTTCGGGAAAACCGGCCGAGCGCAGGGGCTTGCCCGCGAGGGGCGAGGTCGCGAGGACCTGCGCCTCGATCACCTCCGCCTCCTGATCGCCGACGGAATAGACCTGCCGGATGCGCCCGCGCCGCACATGCCGCAGGATGGAGGAGACCGTGGTGGCGCGCGGGGTGATGAGCGCGTCCACCCCCAGCTCTCCCGACAATTGCCGCCAGGTGGGGTCGTTGGCCAGCGCGATGGCCACGCGGCAGCCGGCCTTCTTGCCGCGCGCGGCGGCGAGCAGGTTGGTGCGGTCGTCGCTGGTCAGCGACAGGATCGCGTCGGCGTCGCGGATGCCCGCCTCGTCC
>JBCBYE010000168.1:0-7796 GCA_039816075.1 Pseudomonadota bacterium
AGTGGATGGCGATCCGCGACATGGACATCGCCGCCGAGATCATCGGCGTGGACCCGATGAAGGCCAAGCTGACGGCCTTCGCGGTCAGCTCGTTTTACGTGGGCATCGCCGGGGCGCTGTTCTTCGCGGTCTATCTGGGCGCGGTGGAGCCGACGGAGGCGTTCTCGATCCTGCAGAGCTTCATCGTGCTCTTCGCCATCATCATCGGGGGCCTGGGCTCGATCTTCGGCAGCTTCGCCGGGGCGGCCTTCATGATCCTGATGCCGGTGTTCCTCAAGAACGTGCTGGCGGTGCAGCTGGGCTGGCCCACCTCCATCGCCACGCATTTCGAGTTCGTCGTGGTCGGCGGGCTCATCATCGTCTTCCTGATCCTCGAGCCGCACGGCCTCGCCGCCCTGTGGCGCCTGGCGAAGGAGAAGCTGCGGCTCTGGCCCTTCCCTCACTGAGGGGAAGGCGCCAAGCTCAATACAAACGACCCCGATGAACGGGGCGCGTGAGATCTCGAACGTCCAACTCTTGGGAGGCTGACTATGAAAATGTCCCGACTGGCCCTTGCGGCCGCCGCGGCGATGGCCGCCGCGACCCCCGCGCTGGCGGATCTGGTGGTCCCGGCGCTGAACTACCGCACCGGGCCCTACGCGCCGAACGGCATTCCCTATGCCGACGGCTTTTCCGACTACATGACGCTGCTGAACGAGCGCGACGGCGGCATCGGCGGCGTGCCGGTGCGCGTGCTGGAATGCGAGACCGGCTACAACACGCAAAAGGGCGTGGAGTGCTACGAGTCCACCAAGGGCGAGGGCGCGCTGGTCTACATCCCGCAGTCCACGGGCATCACCTATCAGCTGATCCCCAAGGCGACGGTGGATCAGATCCCCGTGCACTCCATCGGCTACGGCCGCACCTCGGCCGCCAACGGCAAGGTGTTCGAATGGGTGTTCAACTACCCCGGCACCTACTGGGACGCGGCCTCGATCCTGGTGAAGCACGCGATGGAGCAGTCGGGCGGGTCGCTCGAAGGCAAGAAGATCGCGCTGGTCTACCACAACTCCGCCTACGGCAAGGAGCCGATCCGCACGCTGGAGAATCTGGCCGAGAAGCACGGCTATGACCTCACGCTGCTGGCGGTCGACCATCCGGGTCAGGAGCAGAAGTCCCAGTGGCTGCAGATCCGGCGCGAGCGTCCGGACTTCGTCCTGATGTGGGGCTGGGGCGTCATGAACCAGGTCGCCATCCAGGAAGCGGCGAACATCCGCTACCCGATGGATCAGTTCATGGGCGTGTGGTGGTCCGGCGCCGAGACGGACGTGCTGCCGGCCGGCGACGGCGCGGACGGCTACAAGGCCATCACCTGGCACAACACCGGCTCGGACTATCCGCTCTTCGACGATCTTCAGTCGAACGTGCTGGACGCCGGCAAGCAGGCGGGCGACGGCTCCCACGTGGGCACGGTCCTCTACAACCGCGGCCTCTACGCGGCGATCGTGACGGCCGAGGCCATCCGCAAGGCGCAGGAAATCCACGGCGTCGCCGACATCACCTCGGTGATGATGCGCGACGGCATGGAGGCGCTGAGCATCGACGAGGCCCGCTGGGCGGAGATCGGCCTGCCGAACTTCACCTCTCCGGTGATGATCTCGTGCGAGAACCATGGCGCGCCCGGCCTGGCGGCGGTGCAGCAGTGGAACGCGGCCGAGCAGCAGTGGACCCTGGTCTCCGACTTCATGGAGCCGGACCACGACATCGTCCAGCCGCTGATCGAAGCCGACTCGACCGCCTACGCGGCCGAGAACAACATCACGCCGCGCACCTGCGAGTGAGCCGCGCGCGATGAGACCCGGCGGCGCCCCCGAGACGGGGGCGCCGCCATCGACGGACGGATGATCCGGAGCCGCCGATGACCGCCCTTTCCGCCCGCATCGCCCGAACGGCCGCGCCCCTGCTGGCGCTGGTCTGGCTGCTGGCGGCCTGCGGCGCGGCGGGCCCGCTGACGGCGCCCTACGATGCGGGGCTGGTGGAGGCGACGTCCGCCTATCACCAGCGCGCCGGGGCCCTGCTGGCGCAGCTGGAGGACGAGGGCCGCGCCGCGGCCTACGCCGATTACGCGCCCCGCTGGGCCGAGGCCGTGGCGGGGGCCGACGCGCTTTTCGTGCGCGCGACGGCCAATGCGCAGGGGCTGGGCGACGGCGGCCGGGCCCTGGCGCAGACGATCAACGCGGCGCTGGCGGCGGGAACCGGCGGGGCCTCGGCCGACTATGCGGGCCTGTCTCTGTCGCAGGCCCAGTACTACGACCTGCGGCTGCTGGTCCTGCGCTGGCGCGAAAGCCATGCGGCGGGGCCGGTCTCCGCCGACGTGTGGACCGCCCGGCGCGGGCAGCTGAACGACGCGGTCGCCGCGGTCCTGCTGCTTGAAACCGCGCGCGCGGGCGGCTGAGCCTAAAAGGGGGGCGACGCATGACGACGGGCATCCTCGACCGGCTCGACGCGGTCGATTTCGACGCGGTCCTGGCCGAGGCGCTGGGCGCCGCCAAGACCGCCGCCCTCGCCATCGGCGGGGAGACCTGGGACCTGGCGCGCGAATTCGCCAAGGAGGCCGCCAAGAGCCTGAAGGACCGGGGCGTGGCGGTGGCCAAATCGCTCGCCGCCGGCCGCATGACCGAGGACGAGGCGCGCATGCTGGCCGAGGAGGACATGATCCTGGCGCGCATGCGCCTGCGCGCCGCCGCCGGCCTGGCGCTGATCGCGGCGCAGAAGGTGATCGAGGCGATCCTGGGCGTGCTGCGGGGCGTGTTCCAGCGCGTGCTCGGCTTCGCGCTGTTCTGACGGGCGCCCCAGCGCGACCCGATCCGGCGCTCGACCCCGGGCGCGCCGGCCTTTAGGGCCGACCAGGAACGACCTCGCGCGGCCGCGCTCGCTCGGCCGGACCGCGACGGCGGACATTCAGATGCTCGAACGCCGGGGCGCGATCGCCCGGGCGAAGGGCCAGGACCGCAGCGCCACGCCCGAACCGGGCCCGGCGCGCACGAAGGAGAGAGCTGATGGCTGAGGCGCATGCGGCCGACGCGGCCGCCACGACGCAGACGGAAACGCTGCTGTCGGTCAACAACATCGAGGTGATCTACAACCACGTCATCCTGGTGCTCAAGGGCGTCAGCCTGACCGTGCCCAAGGGCGGCATCACCGCCCTGCTGGGCGGCAACGGCGCGGGCAAGACCACGACGCTCAAGGCCATCTCCGGCCTGCTGAAGTCCGAGCGCGGCGAGGTCACCAAGGGCTCCATCTCCTACCGCGGCGACGACGTGGCCGAGGCCGACCCCTCCTCGCTCGTCAAGCGCGGCGTCATCCAGGTGATGGAGGGGCGCCACTGCTTCGAGCATCTGACCGTCGAAGAGAACCTGATGACGGGCGCCTACACCCGCTCCGACGGGCGGGCCGAGGTCGCGAAGGATCTGGAGATGGTCTACAACTATTTCCCGCGCCTGCGCGAACGGCGCGGCAGCCAGGCCGGCTACACCTCGGGCGGCGAACAGCAGATGTGCGCCATCGGCCGCGCGCTGATGTCCCGGCCCGAGACGATCTTGCTCGACGAGCCGTCCATGGGCCTGGCCCCGCAGCTGGTCGAAGAGATCTTCGAGATCGTGAAGGGCCTGAACGAAAAGGAGGGCGTCAGCTTCCTCCTGGCCGAGCAGAACACCAACGTCGCCCTGCGCTACGCCCATTACGGCTACATCCTGGAGAGCGGCCGCGTGGTGATGGACGGCGACGCGGCGGAGCTGCGCGAGAACCCGGACGTCAAGGAGTTCTACCTCGGCATGTCCGAGCAGGGCCGCAAGAGCTTCCGCGACGTGCGCTCCTATCGCCGCCGCAAGCGCTGGCTGAGCTGAGCGGCGCGCGCGGCGGCCGGGACGCGGCGGGGGGCGGCGAAACGATGGACAGCGCGGCGATGGAGCCCGAGGGCGGCTGGCCCGCGCATCTGGAGCTGGTGCGCACGCGGCACGGGCGCGTCCTGATCCCCCGGGCCGACGTCTATGTGGGCCGTTCGCTGCGCCTCTACGGCGAATGGTGCCCCTCCGAATGGCGTCTACTGTCGCAGATCCTGCGCCCCGGCGACGTGGCGGTCGACGGCGGCGCCAATATCGGCGCCCATGCCCTGCCCATGGCCCGCGCCGTCGGGCCCAAGGGCCGCGTCTACGCGGTGGAGCCGCAGCCGGTCCTCGCCCAGGCGCTGGGCGCCACGGCGGCGCTCAACGGTCTTTCGCAGCTTCATGTGGCGCCTGCCGGCCTATCCGACGCGCCGGGCTGGACCGACTTTCCCCCGGTGAACTATGCGGCGGAGATGAATTTCGGCGGCCTCAGCCTCGCGCGCGCCGCTCAGGCCGCCCAGGCGCGCGACGGGCCCGGCCGGCGCGACGGCACGCGCCGCGTGCCGCTCCTGCCGCTCGACGAGCTGCTGGCGCTGACCCGCCTGCGCCTGCTGAAGCTCGACATCGAGGGGATGGAGGTCGCCGCCTTGCGAGGCGCGCGCGCCACGCTCGCCCGCACGCGGCCGTTCCTCTACATCGAATGCGATCACCCGCCGGCGGCGGAGCGTCTGCTGCCCCTGCTGGCGGATCTGGGCTATGAGGGCTGGTGGCACGCCGCCCGCCTCTTCGACCCCGAAAACTGGCGCGGCGCGGCCGAGAACGTCTTCGGCAACGCCGCCTGCGTGAACCTGCTGGCCGCGCCCCGCGGCGCCGCGGTCAAGGGCCTGACCCGGGCCGTGGACGTCGCCAGCCATCCCCGCGCGCGCGCCCGCGCCGCCGGCAGGGATGCGGATCTCGCCCTTTCCGAAACCTCTTCCGCCGGAGCCGTGACATGAGCTTCTACGACGCCCTGGAAACCCGCAGCGCCGACGCCCGCGCCGCCGATCTGGCCCGCGACCTGCCCGCCCAGATCGCCCATGCGCAGGCCGCCGCCCCCGCGCTCGCCGCGCATCTGGACGGGGTTGCGCCCGAGGCGGTCGTCGACCTCGCCGCGCTCGTCCGACTGCCGGTCCTGCGCAAGGCCAGCCTCGGCGCCCGCCAGGCGGAGTCGCCGCCCTTCGGCGGCTTCACCGCCGGCGGTCCGGCCGCCCTGCGCCACGTCTTTCAAAGTCCCGGCCCCATTTACGAGCCCGGCGGCGACGCCCGCGACTGGTGGCGCATGGGCCGTTTCCTGCACGCCGCCGGCTTCGGCCCGGGCGACGTGGTGCAGAACTGCTTCTCCTACCACCTGACGCCCGCGGGCATGATGTTCGAAAACGGGGCCGCCGCCGTCGGCTGCTCGGTCCTGCCCGCCGGCGTCGGCCAGACGGAACTTCAGGCCCGCGCCGCCGCCGATATCGGCGTCACGGCCTATACCGGCACGCCCGACTATCTGAAGGTGATCCTCGACAAGGGGGCGGAGATGGGGCTGGACCTGAGCCGCATCCGCAAGGCCGCCGTCGGGGGCGGCGCGCTCTTCCCCTCCCTTCGCCAGGAATACGCCGATCGCGGCATCGTCTGTCTGCAAGGCTACGGAACGGCCGATCTGGGCAGCATCGCCTATGAAAGCCCCGGCCCGGGCGGCGAGGTGGAGGGCATGCTGGTGGACGAGGGTGTGATCGTCGAAATCGTGCGCCCCGGCGCCGGCGATCCGGTCCCCGACGGGGAGGTGGGCGAGGTGATCGTCACCTCGTTCAATCGCGATTACCCGTTGATCCGCTTCGCGACCGGCGATCTTTCGGCGATTCTGCCCGGCGCCTCGCCCTGCGGGCGCACCGCGCCGCGCATCAATGGCTGGATGGGCCGCGCCGACCAGACCACCAAGATCAAGGGCATGTTCGTGCGGCCCGAGCAGGTGGCCGAACTCGTCGCCCGCCATCCGGAGATCGCCAAGGCCCGCGTCATCGCCTCGCGCGACGGCGAGCAGGACGCCATGGACGTGAAGGTGGAGGCGACGGGCGCCGGCGAGGGCTTCGCCGCGGCGGTCGAGGCGAGCGTTCAGGCCGTGCTCAAGCTGCGCGGCGCCGTGGAGGTCGTGGCCCCCGGCGCGCTGCCCAACGACGGCAAGGTGATCGAGGACGCCCGCAGCTACGACTGAGCCGCGTCGGCGTCGACGCCCGCCCCTCCGCGTCCCGGCTCGTCAGCTCGGCGGCCGCACCCGAAACCGCGTCAACGGCGGCTCCACCCGCCCGTGCGGCGGCGGCGTCCCGGCATGGGACAACGCGCCCAGCAGCCGGCTCCACCCTTCGCGCAGGGCGGCGCCGGCGCGGCGGAACGTAAAGCGATCGCTCATGGATCTCCCCTCCGAAAACGGTTCCCGGGCGGGACCGTGCGGCGAGGGGGGTTTATGCGGCGTTCACGCGGTGCGCATTGACGGCGGAAGGGGCGGCGCCCATTTCTTAACCGCTGGCGGTTAGACATTCGGACCGAGCGGCGCTATGCTTGGGTCAACGAGCGAGGACATGACATGACCGGACCTGATCCCATCATCATCTGACCCTAACCCTCCGTGGGCCTGCCGCGCTTCAGCCGGTACCGCGGATGCGTTCGCTCCATGCGTTCCAGCACCATCAGGCCCAGATCGCGGGCCGTGCGCGACCGGGAGGTCAGACGCCGCACGACTTCCAGCCGGCCGGTCTCGGAGATCGTCAGATAGCTGGGACGCCGAATTCCTTCGATCTGCTCGCGGATCTTCTCCAGCTCTCCGTAAAACCGCACGACGGACGCGATGTAATCGTCATCGAGTCGATGCAGGTCGCCGATGCGGTCGCGATACACCACCGTGTGGCGCGCATCGGTCACGTGCGGGATGAAGTTGGGGTTTTGCTGGATGGCCGACCTGATTTGGTCGATGGGCGGCGACGCGTCGACGAAATGCGCCAGGTCGGAGGTATTGTAGTCGATCTCGGCGGAGATCGCCCGGATCATCGCGCGCCGAGCCGACGTGCTCCGAAGCCATCCCGCGATGGCTTCGGCCAACCGGCTCAGCGCCCAGAGCGCCACGGCGGCGAACGCGGCGACGAAGGGACCGACGGCGCGAAGGGTGGCCAGCTCGTCGTCGGTCAGCGCCGTCATGCGCGGCGGACGGCGGGTCGGCTCAGCCCTGGCGGGCTTTGAACTTCCGCTGGGTCTTGTTGATCACGTAGACGCGGCCGCGGCGGCGCACGACGCGGCAGTCGGCGTGGCGCTGCTTGAGCGAGCGCAGGGAATTCTTGACTTTCATCGCGCAGGGCTCCGGTCGTTTCGTTGGGGCGGGCGCCCCGCATAGGTGATGGACGACGTCGCGCGCCGCCCGCTTGAAGCGCTGCGGATACCCCAGAGGGCGCGGTGACGCAACGCCCGTTCCCGCGAAATCCGACGGAAACGCTCCCCTCAGCACGCAAAAAAAGGCCCGGACGCGAGGTCCGGGCCCTGAAGGAGGAGCGGCGCCCGCCGCCCCGGGGAGGTTCGTTGGAGGGCCGCGGCGAACGCGAGGGGTCCGCCGCGGCCCGGTCTGCGGGATCAGGTGATCTGGGAGCCCTTGCCGAACTCCGGATAGGCTTCCATGCCCAGCTCCGAGGCGTCGAGGCCGGCCATCTCGTCCTCTTCCGAGGCGCGGATGCCCATGGTCGAGTTCAGGATGAACCACACGACCGCCGACACCACGAAGACGAACACGCCCACGATGATGATCGGGATCAGCTGCCCCTCGAAGGTCGCGTCGCCGTTGGTCAGAAGCACCGCCAGGGTGCCCCAGATGCCCGCGAAGAGGTGGACCGGGATGGCGCCGACCACGTCGTCGATCTTCAGCTTGTC
>JBCBYE010000619.1:0-2861 GCA_039816075.1 Pseudomonadota bacterium
CCGCCCAGGCGGCGTGCGACCCCGACCGACCGATCTGCGAAGACCTGCGGGCCGAGGCGGTGACCGCCTCGCCGCGCGGCGGGGTCTGGCGACTGCTGCTCTCGGGCGCCCAGATCGACCAGGAGGCGGGCGGGCGCGCCGCGGCCTGCCTCGCGGATCCCGAGGACCCCGACAGGGTTCGCTTCGTCGTCGAGGACGCGGTCACCGGACCGTCCATCGCCGCGGGCATGCTCGAGGCGATGGGACGCGAGGACCTGCGGGTGCGCGTCGGCTGGCGGCAGGAGGCCGGGTCCTCCGCCTGCATGGCGACGCGGGTCACCTTCATGCGTTGAGCCGCAACGCGGCCTTTGCCGGCGAGCCCCCGGCGCGGCCGACGCGCCGGACGCCGCGGCGCTTAGTTTGGAATCATTCTTGATCTGAGCGCCCGGGCGGTCCATCTCTGGATTCAAACCCGCAAAAGGTCCGCCCCATGTTCATTCAGACCGAATCCACGCCGAACCCCGCGACGCTGAAGTTCCTGCCGGGCGAACCGGTGATGCGCGCCGGCACGGCCGACTTCCCGACGCGCGAGGCCTCCGCCCATTCGCCGCTCGCCGCCCGCATCTTCGGCGTCGAGGGGGTGGAGGGCGTGTTTCTCGGCCCCGACTTCATCACCGTCACCAAGGCCGAGGCCGTGGACTGGGCGCACATGAAGCCCGGCGTGCTCGGCGCGGTGCTGGAGCATTACCAGTCCGGCGACGTCGTCATCGAGGGCGAGGCGAAGACCACCGGCCATGCGGTGCATGAGGGGCCGGACGGCGAGGTGGTCAAGCAGATCACCGAGCTGCTCGACACCCGCGTGCGCCCCGCGGTGGCGCAGGACGGCGGCGACATCACCTTCCACGGCTTCGACCGCGGCGTGGTCTATCTGCACATGCAGGGCGCCTGCGCGGGCTGCCCGTCCTCGACGATGACGCTGAAGATGGGCATCGAGAACCTGCTGCGGCACTACATCCCCGAGGTGACCGAGGTGCGCCCTGTCGGCGTCCAGGTCTGACGCCGGGGGCCCGTCGGGCCCGTCCGCCGCCCCCCTCTCGGGCCCCGTCCTGGGCCTCGACGCCTCGGCCGCGCAATGCGCGGCCGCCATCGTCTTGGGGGAGGAGGTCGTCGTCAGGCAGGTCGAGGCAGTGACCCGCGGCCAGGCGGAGCGGCTCGCCCCCATGATCGCCGAGGCGCTGTCGGCGGCCGGTCTGGCGCCGCGCGACCTTGCCGGCATCGCCGCCTGCACCGGCCCGGGCAACTTCACCGGCCTGCGCATCGCCGTCGCCGCCGCCCGCGGTCTGGCGCTGGGCGCCGGGCGCGCGTCGGTCGGCGTGCCCCGCCTCATGGCGCTGGCGGCCGACGCGGCGGGCGCCGTCGGCGCGCCCGGCCCCCTGGCGGTCAGCGCGGCGGCGACCCGGGGCCGCGTGCACCTGCAGATCTTCGACGCCCGGGGCGCCGCGCTGGACGACATCGCCCTGCTCGAGGTGGAGGCCGCCGTCGCCCGAGCCCGCGCCGCCGGCGCCCGACGCGCCGTTGGGCCGCTGGCCGAGGCGGCGGGCCTGCCCGGCCCCGCCGGCGATCTCGTCGATCCCGCCCAGGTGGCGCGGCTGGGCGCCCGCGTTTTGGCCGAGGCCGCCGCGCGCGGCGAGGCGCCTGCCCGTCCGGCGCCGATCTACCTGCGGCCGCCGGACGCGGCGCCCTCGTCGGAGAGGCCGCCGCCGCGCCTGCCGACCCGCCTGACGGACGGCGCGTGACGGACGGCGCATGAGCCCCGAGGATGCGGCGCGCGCCGCGGCGATTCACGCCCAGGCCTTCGCCGGCCTCGCCCGGGGCTGGTCGGCCGAGGAGTTCGCCGCCCTCGCCGCCGCGCCCGAAACTTGGGTTCATGCGGCCGAGGACGCGGTCCTGGCCGCCCGGCTCGGCCCGCCCGAGGCGGAGCTGCTGACCCTCGCCACCCTCCCCGCCGCCCGCCGCCGCGGGCGCGCCGCCGCCCTGCTGGCGCGCTTCGAGGCCGCGGCGGCCGCCCGCGGCAGCGCGGTCGCGTTCCTGGAGGTGGCGGAGGACAACGCGGCGGCCCGCGCCGTCTACCGCCGCGCCGGCTGGGCGGAGGCCGGGCGCCGTCCGCGCTACTATCGACGCGGGACCGCGCGGGTCGACGCGCTGCTGTTGAGAAAAGACTTGAAAGGCGAGCGCGAGGTGATCGCGACGACTTGAGCGGGCGTCGCCCTCGAATATTTGCAAATTAGATTGACGCCCCTCAAGGAAACCGCCTAAACCACCCGTCAAGAAAAAAGAAAACGTCCCGACCTAAGACGTGCATTGCGAGGCCGCGCGGCGATCGGTCGTCGGTTTCATCGAGCTGTCCGAATGGAAAGACCCATGGAAGAAAAAAACGCCATCGACAAGTCGGAACTGCTGTCGCTGACGGCCGACATCGTCTCGTCGCACGTGTCGAACAACCCGGTCGCGCCGGATGCTTTGCCCGACGTCATCACCTCCGTCTTCACCAAACTTTCGGAGCTTGCCGACGACGCGCCCGAGCCGGTGGTGGAACTGGTGCCCGCGGTGCCGATCAAGAAGTCGATCACCGACGATTACATCGTTTGTCTCGAGGACGGCAAAAAGCTGAAGATGCTCAAGCGGCATCTGAAGACCGCCTACGACATGACGCCCGAAGACTATCGGTCCAAGTGGGGCCTCGCCCCCGACTACCCGATGGTCGCCCCCGCCTATGCGCGCAAGCGGCAGGAGCTGGCCAAGCAGATCGGCCTGGGCCGCAAGCCCCGCGCCAAGAAGTGAGGCGCGCGGCGCCGGTGCGCCGCGCCCCCCCCGCGCGATAA
>JBCBYE010000241.1:0-6442 GCA_039816075.1 Pseudomonadota bacterium
ACGGAGCCCGTGCGGGCCGCGATGCGGGACGCCTTCGCCCGGTCCTCCTGGCATGAATGGATGTTCTGGCAGAGCGCGTACGAGCAGGCCGGCTGGCCCGATGCGCACGCGCCGGCCCCGCTCTGAGGCGGGATCCGGCCAGGGGCGGCGCCGGGGCCGCCGGTCTGACTCTTCTGGTTTCAGGACCCGCCTGGTCGGTCGCGAGTCGTGCGACCATGCCCCGACAAGCGCCTTCCCCCGCAAAGCCGGTCGGCGGGCCGCGAAACGCCAGGACGAACGGCGGCCGGCGCGCGCAAAGCGGTCGACCGTGAGCATCAAACGTCGCAGCCGCCGAGAACCGCAGGACCTGGGACCGCGGCTGCGTCACACCAAAACGGTTCTGGACGTCGGCAATGGCTCGGAGGTTGACCCGTGTTGCGGCCGATCCCCCGCCAGCTCCGCCCAGCCCGCAAAGAAGCGACGGATGATGCAGGCTTGACGCCTTGGAGACGCAGGCGTACCCCAACCCGTGTCGCGGGCGTAGTTCAGTGGTAGAACGTCAGTTTTCCAACCTTCGCGCTGAATTTCAATTTATCTTTCTGATTCAACGGAAATGACTGCTCCGTAGAACTCGCTTTATCGGCTATTTGCCGGAAACGGATTTTCGGGCCAGGGAAACAAAGGGGCGTTGGAGCGGGCGATCGGGATCGAACCGACGACATTCAGCTTGGGAAGCTGACGTTCTACCACTGAACTACGCCCGCAACTCGGTTCGAGGTACGCCGGCGTCTTCGAGGCGTCAAGCCTTCATCATCCATCATACCCTTGCGGGCTGGGAATTATTGGTCGGGAATCGACCGCAGCGTTGATCGACTTCGGCCCAAAGCTGCCATTGGCGGGCGGCTTGCGATGTTGCACAGGCGCTGTCGAAAGTGGACGTTCGCCATTACTGCAGAAGCGGCGCGTGTTTACACGTCGGGTTGGCGGACGCGACCTGCTTCACCCCGAACCGCGGGATCGCCTCCGCCACCGAAATGCCATGGCTGTGGAGCGCCTCCACCTGATGAAGTCTAGCAACGAACTCCTCCTGCTCGAGATGCTTCTGCGCGATCCTCCACTACTCGCGCCCACGGGCCAGAACCCATGTCCTCAGGGCGGACCGCATTTGTGGGGGAGGCTCAGCCCAATTCCAGCGACGCGATTCGGGGCGACTGGATTGTTAGAGCTCAGCGCGAGCCGGCGAAGACGGACGGGATCGCAGCGCCCCGCGCCATGGCTAAGAAGACCCGAGCCTTCGCCGTGCGCGAGGTCTGTAGGCTCTCGGTTAGCCTCACTGGGCCGTGACATCCTGAAACGTTTGCGCTCCAAGTACCCGTGATGCTCATATACGTCTTCTTCGCGCCGATGTTCGAACGGCCGCATGGAAGAATTCATCGTTCGCGCTTGGCACGCGGACGAAAAAGGATTTCGCGGAAGAAATGACCGCAGCGATGCCCATGAGCGCCCCCCCGCCTAGACGACTGGCGGCTCTCGCCCTCGTCGCACCACTCCTCGTGCTCCTCGCCGCCTGCGCCCGGGAGGAGCCGTATCTTAACTATCTGGCCGCCTGCGCACCGCCCTCTCCTGGCGACGTGTCAGTGACCTGGATGGGCGTCGCCGGCATCCACGTCGCGGATGGCGAAAGCGGTTTCCTAGTCGACCCCTTCGTGTCCCAAGGCAACGCGTCCCTGGCGACGGTGGTCTCCGGCGCGCCGCTGCATTCGGACCCCTGGTCCGTTGCGCGGTGGAGCCGCAGGCTCTCCCCGGCCACGGCGATTTTCGTCACCCACTCCCATTACGACCACGTCCTCGACGTTCCGGCCTTCGCAGAGCGGCTGTCCGCCAAGGTCCTGGGCGGAACCACCACGGGCCTCGTCATGGAAGGCCACGGCCTCGCTCGCCTGTTCGAACTCGTGGAGCCCGGCGAGAGCCGGACGGTGGGCGGCTTCGAGGTCGATCTCATCGCCTCCCTTCATGGAACCGGGCTGCCCATGGGCGTGCCCGCGCCGGGCGATGCCAAGGCGCCGATCAAACCCGGTTCCGCGGCTCTCGCCTATAAAGTCGGCCAAGTTTTCGCACTACGCATCCGACACCCGCAGGGCACGCTGTTCTACCTCGGCTCAGGCGGGTCGGTGGAAAAGTTGTTCGAAGGCGTTGAGGGGCCCGCAGCCGCGCTCATGACTCTCTCCGCGCGCTCGCCCACCCAAGCCTACATCGCCCATGTCGTGGGTCAAAGCGGGGCGGGGAAGGTCATCCCGATCCACTTCGACGATCTCTTCCGCCCGCCGACCGCGCCGCCCCGGGTTCAGACGATCGCGATGCTCGACGACTTCGGCGACGAACTCGCCCGACAGGCCCCCGACGTCCTGTTCGCACCGCAGCCGGTGGGCGAGCCGTGCGCGGCGTTCGCCACCCCATGACGCGGCGAAGGAGGGGATCATGAACCGACGCAGCTTCCTGAACGGCTCCGCCGCCGCCCTTGGCGTCGCAGCGACCGGATGCACCATCCCAAAGGACGACCTGACCTCCGACCAGGCGGCCTGCGCCGAATACCCAGACAAGCATGCGGGCGACATCTTCCGCGTGGACGTTCACTGCCATATCATGAACCAGGAGGATCTCAACCCCGCCGCCTTCATCGTCCGCCGCCTGCTGCCGCCCAACGTCATCCTCGACGGGGCCGCCGGCCTGGCCACCCGGTCGGCGCTCTCCGTCTCGGCCCTCGGAACGGACACGCTGGCGGTGGAGCGCGCCAAGCTTGGCGACTTCTTCGCCGAAAGCCTCAAGCCCGGCCCGCGGGCCGGCTTCGACGCTGGCGCCTTCTGCACTTTCGCAAACGAGGAGCAGATCGGCCTTTTCCTTGCCGGCAACGCAGAATCCCAGAAAATCGTCGGCTCCGGCCGGACCACCGGCTTCGCCTCCAGCCGCCTGCGCAACGCCGCCGTACTGATGGCAAACTGGCCGGAGATCGACATCTTCATGCCCCTGATGGTCGACCTCTACGAGGGCCGTCGTGGCGGTAGCGGGGAGCATCCATGCCGCCAGGCGGAGTTCTATCGCGACCTCAACTGCGCGACCCGCGGCCGCTTCCTGCCGCTGGTGTCCTACAACCCCGAGCGCCAGGTGCTGGAAGGCCGGGACCAGTGCGGCATCACCAACCTCGACTTGGTCAAGCGCGCGGTGGACGAATGGGGCTTCGTCGGCGTCAAGCTGCACCCGACGGCCGGCTTCAACCCCATCGACAACGCGCTCTACGGCTGTCCCAACACCGCCCTGCAGCTGCGTACAGTGCTCACGGAGATCGAGGGCCGCGCATACGACCGCGCCATGCAGGATCTCTACGACTTCTGCGAAAGCCGCGATGTGCCGATCATCACTCACGGCTCGGACAGCCTCTCCGCCCATGAAGCCTGTATGCAAGGCACGCCCGAGCGCCGAGCCGGCCGCGAGGGTTACGGCGACGCCTTCAATCGGCGGTTCTCGCCCGAACGCGAAGAACAGATCCGGTTTCGCGACCCCGCAACTTGGACCAATGCGCCGGCGCACTGGGTCCGCGTGCTCGAAACCCGAAACCAGGAGCGGCGGCTACGCGTGGCCCTGGCGCACTACGCCTCGCGCTTTCAGGACCACAGCAGGGGAAAGCTCTCGCCACGCCTTGGCGGGTATTCCAAAGACCAGCCAAGGGTCGAGTACGATGACGGCAAGCTTGTGCCGTCCGCCTGGCTGGAGCGCGCGATGGCCGAGATCCGCAAGGGAGGCGACGGCGTGTGGCTAGATATGAGCCACTTGTTGGAACTCGCCTACTCCGCCGCCATTCTGAAGGGGGAGAAGATCGACCGCGACGGCCTCTTTGGCTCCAAGGTCCAGGACAAGGGCCGCTATGCAAAGGCGTTCAAGCAGCATCTTCGGGACAACGACTACCTGCTCAAGCGGATCATGTACGGAAGCGATCACCACATGCCGGAGGTGTCGCGGTTCGGCCGCCGCTACCGAGACCTGATCGAGGACCTGGTGCCGGAGGCGTCGCGGGAGGACGTGATGGGTGGCAACGCCGCTCGCTTCTTCGGCCTCGCCGTCGGACGAGACGGCTCCAAGCCGCAGAATCGTCAGCGGCTGGAGGCGTTCTACGAGCGCCAGGGCGTCGCTGGACAGATCACCTGGATGGACCGCATGGAACGCCGCGGAATTCGCGCTGACGGATGATCGACCCCCCGGCGGTCCGGCCCCGTCAGCCGCCCGCCGGTTCCGGCACCACGCAAACCTCCTCCGCCAACGCTTCGGAGCCGCCTGGCAAACGCCTCGCCATCACGCGGCAGGCGTTCATACCCAGCATCTTGCGGATGTCCTCGTCCGAGAAGTAGCGCCGTCCTTGCGCGTCCGGACGCCGCAGTTCCGCGACAAGGTCGTCCAGCCCGCTCGCGTCGAACGGGGTCTTCACCGCCCCGTCGAAGTCCGAGCCGAGCGCCAAGTGATCCGCTGGGTCGTAGCCTGGGCGGATCTCCGCCATCTCGGAGGCGAAAGGTTCCACCGACAGGGTCTCATGCGCCGTCCGCATCGCCGCGGCGATGCGCGCGACGCCGAAGCCCACGGCCTGCGGCCAGTAGCCCATGCCGATCACCCCGCCGTTCTTGGCCACCGCCCGCACGCCGTCCTCGGTCAGCCCCCGGATCGGCACGCAGTGGTGCTCCGGCGCCATTGCCGCGGGACAATCGAACCGCAGACCGGCATGGGAGATGACGACAGGTTCTTCCAGGACCTCGATCGCCTCGAGCAATCCCCGGTCGGAGATATGGGCGAGGTCGATGATCATGCCTTTGGCCTCCGCATGCTTGAGGAATGCCGTTCCAGCCTCGGTCAGTCCGGCCAGCTGATCGCACCCCTCGCTGGAGGCGGCGAGCGCGTTGCCGAAGCGGTGGGTTGGCGCGACCATGCGGAATCCCGCGTCGTGTAGGCGATCGACCGCGGCACGCGCATCGGCGGGATCCTCGCTCACCCAGTGCGCGCCTTCGAGCGCCAGGAGCGCGCCGATCTCCCGCCGGTTCTCCGGCCGCGTCTCCGCCAGCCGCGCTACGTCCTCCGCCTCGGCGACGAAGCTCAAACGCGGGCCGTCGCGAGAGGGGTGCTCAGACCTAGCCACGGCGTCCTTCAGCCGCTCCGCCTGGTGAAGCGCGCGGGCCTCCATGCTGAACCAGTTGGCGACCGGCCGGCTCTGGACGAACTGGAGCAGCCCGATGGGACTGAAGTTGTCCATTGCGATGCATTTGGGGTCCCTGCTCGCCGCGGCTTCGGGCTGCAGTTTCGCGCCCTTCGGGGCTCGGCGTGGGGCTGGCGTCCTGGTAACGACCGCGAACACCTGAAGGTTGGTGCCGCCGTCCGCCAACCGGCCAAGGTCCACATGGCCCCACCGGCCCTGCTCCAGCAGATCGCGGTTCCACAGGAGCGTGTCCGCGTGCAGGTCCGCCACGAAGGCCGCCTGGGCGAAGTCCGCGTCGCCTGGTCCCGTGATGTCGGGCGCGGGGTCGTCGTAGACGGCGTTCACGCTTCGATCGACCGCCTGTTCAATCAAGCCGCAGGAGCCGAGAACCAACTGTGCGCCAATCACCAGCACGCGGCTGGGAATCCATCGAAAGCGAGCGCGCTGTCGAGCCCGCACGATGATGGAGGACGGAAGACGGAACGACGGCGGGATGAGGGAAGTCACGGCGACTACCTTGATGCTCATGACACTGATGGGCTGAGCTGCCCCTACTAAGCGGTCCAGCCCTCATGGTTAGTGTATTGGCGGCGGCGACCTGACCCACTTTCTAGTCCGGCCGCTATGCGAAGCTTCGGGCCGATTTCACTTGGTCGACGAGGTCCGTCCGGGTCAAGCCGCCAAGCGAAGCAGCACTGCATCAAACGGCACGGCAGCTGTACGATGTTCGCCTCCGGCCCAATGCCGTCATTCGACCGCGGCAAGCAATGCCGCATGTGCAAGCCCGAAACGCGACCTCCGCCGCGGCGGCGAAGGGAGACGGCGGTTCGAGGTCTGGTTCGCGGACTTTCCGGATGTTCGATTTCGTTAACCGAAGGTCCGCTCCGAGTGGTTCACGACCGCGCCGACAAATGCGAGGACCAGTAGCAGAACGCTGTCGCTATTGCGATCAGAGCCGCAACGAGACTGAAAAGTAAATGTTCAGCCCGTCGGCGCCGTCAGGTCGTCGAATTTGGAAGCGGAAAGCAGTCTTTCTCGGAACCTGCGATCGGTAACCCGCCAACCCGATGTGTGGGTCTCAAAGTAACGTTCTCCATAAGGTTGTCGTTTTGGCCTGCTGCCGGTTCCATGGACAGCTGGTTAACGTTGAATAGCGCGAGCCTCGAACGCCATGGGGCTCAGATAGCCCAGCTTCGAATGGCGTCGCCGCGGATTGTAGAAGCGCTCGAT